>JALONS010000187.1 GCA_025454855.1 Arcicella sp. | reverse complement strand
TTTCGGACAGATGGATTTGAACCAAATTTTACACTTTTTAGTGCCAGCTTTTAATTCAAACCGTCAGTCAGGGTCTGATATTTCTGACCATATTGACCCTACTTCGTTACGTGGTTTGGGACCAGACCAAACGTTGGTACTTATCAATGGAAAACGTTATCACCAAACGGCGTTAATTGGTACTTTTGGTACACGTGGGCGTGGAACTACCAGTACAGACCTTAATACTATTCCTGTTGCATCCATTGACCACATCGAGATTTTACGTGATGGTGCAGCCGCTCAATATGGTTCTGATGCCATCGCAGGGGTAATTAACATCGTATTGAAGTCATCTACAAAACAGCTAACAGGAAGTATCAATTCTGGTATGTACACCGCAGGGGATGGTTTAATGATTAATCCCAGCCTAAATTATGGTATGAAAATTGGGCAAAATGGCTTCTTGAATTTAACCGCCGAAGTTTTATCGAAAGCTAAGACATTCAGAAAAGCAGATGACCAATACTTGGATAGCAATCCCAGGGCTCTATTTGGTGATGCTTCTTATACTAATAGTAGTTTTTATTTGAATTCAGAAATCGGATTGACGGATAAAATAAAATTCTATTCGTCTGGGGGAATAAATTTCCGCTCTACCGATGCCCAAGGATTTACGGTTGATGCTAACAGCGAAAGAAATGTAAAGTCAGTATTTCCAAATGGTTATGAACCTCGTATTGGGTCAAATATCTTTGATGGAAGCCTAACTATTGGGTTTAAAATGAAAACCAATAATGGTTGGGATATTGATTTGTACAATACTTATGGAAAGAATGATATAACCCTTTCAACGCTAAATACGATTAATCCTTCGCAAATATTGAGTACCAACAATAAAAATCAAATCAATTTTGATGCAGGAGGATACAACCTTTCACAAAATACTTCAGGATTAACTTTTACGAAAAGTATTGAAAGCATCCTGTCGGGAATAAACCTTTCATTAGGAGCTGAATATAGAACAGATGCCTATGGTATCGTAGCAGGAGAGGAAGCCTCTTGGAAAAGATACGGTACTGATATTAGTATAGCTGGAGGAGCCCAAAATTTTCCTGGAATTAAACCAGATAACGCTCTAAAAGCATCGAGAACAAATATTGGTATTTATGGAGATGCGGAAATAAACGTAACTGATTCTTGGTTGATAGCTACGGCACTCCGTTTTGAAAATTATAGTGATTTCGGAGGAACGCTCAATGGTAAAATTGCTTCACGTTTCAGAGTGAATGATATGTTTTCATTACGGGGATCTTTTAGTTCTGGCTTCAGAGCACCTTCTTTAGCACAAATCTATTTTGGTACCGTAATTAATGATGTTGTTTTTGATGAGACAACAGGCAATCCAACGTATGTAGAACGATTGGTTGCTACTAATAATAGCCCAATTACAAAAGCATTGGGCGTGCCAACGCTGAAACAAGAAACCTCCCTGAATGCCAGTTTGGGATTTGTGTTACAACCAAGTAAAGATTTTTCATTATCAGTAGATGCTTATAACGTAAATGTAGCAAACCGTATCATCTTGACGGGTGAGTTTTCGGCAACGGATAAAGGATTGGAAAGTATCTTCAATAATTTGGGGGTAGTAGCAGCTCAATTTTTTGCTAATGCCTTAGATACCAAAACTTATGGAGTAGATCATCATTAGCCTTTAATTATAATAGTTTAGATATCGACCGAGTAGTAACTACGCCAAGTTTAGCAGGGCGGGAAGACCAATTCTTGGGCAGACGTGAGCGTTCGTTAATTTCTTATGCCGCTCCTAAATATAAATACCACGCCATATTCGACTATAAATTGAACAAATTCTCGTCTGCACTTAGATTGTCGGGTTTCTCGTCGATGGATTTAGTAGATTATAATTCGGCTAATATTTTACCAAATCATAGTGACCCCAAAATTTCAACGGATTTATCGTTGGGTTACGCTCTCACAGACAATGTAAGAGTAGTATTTAATGGAACGAACATTTTTAATGTTTATCCAAATAAACAAAACCCTAATGATACCGAAACAGGTGGTATGTACGAACCCGTTCAAATGGGATTTGCTGGGCGTTTCTTGTCATTGCATTTGAAATTGAAATTCTAATAGTTTTATACATTGTACTGAATAAAGCAAATAGCTTATAATAATCTCAAGAGTTTTAAAATTGGTTAAAGCGTAAAAAATTTTAACTATTCTTAAACATGAAAAATAACCTTATTATCCTTTGTTTTTTAGTATTATCGAACACTTTACAAGCACAGCGGTGGAGTTTAGCCTTTGTGGGTAAACCAGAGTCTCGTGCTTTGTATGCTTCAAATGTAGCGAAAGCCATTCAAGTGGCTTGGGAAAACGAACTGTTATCGAAAGGTAAAAAAGAGATGCTTTTGGATGAAATCATCTTTGGGCAAGAAGTAGATAAAAAAAGTAATATTGATTTAGATGTTCCTAAAAGTATTTCTACTAATATCGACGAAATAGAAGAAGTATTGGGAATTGAGGAGCAAATTGACCCTGTTAAGAAAAATAAAACGGCAGAAAAAACCAATACAAGTTCAACAGTTTCTAAAAGTACTCCTGCAAAGTCTGAAATTAAAATTCAAGATACTGATGAAGAGAATACGGTAATAGTTAAGAAATTGGACGTTCCGATAACTTCAGAAAATTCTACTACTACAATTGCCATTCAAAGAGAAGAGGTAGAAATAGACACAATTTATGCTATTCCGCAAGTATTACCGATGTTCCCCGGTGGAAACAACGCCATGAAACAATTCTTTTCTAAGAATATTCAAACTCCTCAAAGTACAGGAACACCTGTGAAAGGGAAAGTGTTTGTACGATTTATGGTAGATAAAAAAGGCAAACTTTCAAGAATATACTTAGTAAAAGGTCTTACGGATGCTTGTAATCAGGAGGCTCTGCGGGTAGTTAAGAGAATGCCAGAATGGATACCTGCTACCCAAGAAGGAGACCCAGTGAATGCTTGGCACACATTACCCATTTATTTTGAGATAGAGTAAATGAATCATATAGCATAGTGATGAAAATTATTAAAATATGAATGATAATGATATGGGCAACACCAATCATAAATCTAACAAAAATGTTGAATTAAACCCTATTTAACCACTATCATTAATTCTTACTTTTAGAAACTTTGTTGATTTCAACAGCCCTTCTGATATTCAGGAGGGCTTTGTTTTGTAGAAGAAACATAAAATTGCCTACATTTGTCAGAGCTTATGAAAAAAAATATTAATTTTGATTATGATATTTAGGTGATGTGTCCTAAAATCAACTTACTATTATTACCCTTTTCTTAATAAATTCACTAAAACTCTTTTTTATGAACAAAACGTACAAATTTTTATTATCGATATTATTGATAATATTCGGCAGTCATAACATTATTGCACAAGGAGTAAAAGGTATTGTGAAAGATGCCGCAACAGGTCAGGGAATTCCGGGTACATCGGTTGTAGTAGAGGGACGTTCTTCAGGAACTGCTACTGATAATAATGGGAATTACACGCTTCGTCTTGCTCCTGGTTCGTATCGTTTAAAAGTTAGCTCAATCGGTTATCAGAATACAGTTGTGGCTGTTTCTGTATCAGGTACGGATTTTACTTCTCAAGATATTAGTCTTTCAGAAAGTACTTCAACACTCCAAGAAATTGCTGTAATTGGTTCTCGTTCGGCAACGGCTCGTACCAATATCCAGACCGCAACACCTGTGGATGTGATTAGTACTAAAGAGTTGAAAGCATTCGGACAAGTGGACGTTGGACAAATTTTGAACTATGTAGCACCATCTTTTAGTTCAAACCGTCAAACCGTTACTGATGGAACTGACCACATCGACCCAGCTTCTTTACGGGGGTTAGGTCCTGACCAAGTGCTGGTTTTATTGAATGGAAAACGTCGTCATACTACTTCGTTGGTTAATATCAATGGTTCGGTAGGGCGTGGTTCGGTAGGTACAGATATGAATGTAATTCCCGTAGCAGCTATTGAGCGTATAGAGGTATTGCGTGATGGAGCTGCTGCTCAGTACGGTTCAGATGCTATTGCAGGTGTTATTAACATTGTATTGAAAAAAGGATATACGGGTACTTCAGCATCACTTACTTACGGTTCAAATTTAACTACTTTAAATTACACCGCTCCAGTTTTAGGAAGCTCAACTCCGAAGAGTTACAGTAAAAGTATTACTGATGGTCAAGTACTGCAGTTTGATTTTTCTAAAGGTTTTCGCTTGGGTAAAGAAGGTTCATTGACAGTTTCTGCTCAGTACAATGACCGAGGACGCACCAGCCGTACAGGTTTAGACAATGCTCCAACTATCTATTTGGGAGCAAACGGAGCTTTCCCTGCTACTCCAGCGGGACAAGACCAAACGGCTTTCAGAACCAAATTGATTGCTGATGATGCTACCCTTGCCCAAAGCCGTAATTACAACCGTGAAAATATGATTTTCGGTAACTCGTCGGCACAAAATTTTGGAATCTTTGCTAATGGTAGTATTCCATTAGATGAAAATTCAGAGATTTATTTCTCAGGAGGTTATACTTACCGCACTGGTCAAGGTTTTGGTAATAATCGTATTCCAGTGGCTCGTAATCAACAGCCTGTAAATTCTGATGGTTCATTATTATACCAAGATGGTTTCTTACCTGGTATCGAATCAGACATTTATGACCGTTCTATTTTAGCAGGTTATAAAACCAAGATTGGCGAATGGTCTATGGATGTAAGTAATGTTTATGGTAATAACGCATTCAGTTTTACTGTATTTAACTCGGGTAATGCTGCTTTACCAGCGGGTCAGGCTCAGCAAAGTACTTTTGATGCAGGTAAGCTATGGTTTGCTCAGAATACCTTTAACTTAGATTTTAGTCGTAATTATCAAAAAATTGGCGGATTTAATTACATCAACCTTGCTTTTGGAGGGGAAATTCGGATTGAGAGATTCCAAATTATGGCTGGAGAGCTAAATTCATACTTCGGAGCAGCCGTACAAAGACCAACCGCACCATTGACTCCTGGAGGAGCATCAACGGGTACAGTTGCCGCTGCCCCAGGGTCTCAAGTTTTCCCTGGTTATCAACCATCTGATGCAACGGACAGAAGCCGAGACAACGAGTCTCTTTATGCAGATTTTGAAGCAGAGAAAGGTCGTTTATTATTTGGTTTAGCAGGACGTTTTGAAAACTTTAGTGATTTCGGTTCAACGTTGAACGGAAAGGCAACGGCTCGTTTACAAATTACAGATGGTATCGCTTTACGTGGAGCAGTAAGTACAGGTTTTAGAGCACCTTCATTGCACCAACGCTATTTCCAAAATACCAGTACGCAGTTTATCAATGGTTTGCCATCTAATACTTTGACGGTGAACAATGATAATGACATTGCCCGTAAAACGGTAGGGGTAGATGCTCTTCGCCCAGAGAAATCAGTAAACTATTCATTAGGTTTGACCGCAAAATTGGGTAATTCACTTACTTTAACGGTTGATGCTTACCAAATTGATATTACTGACCGTATTGTTTACTCAGGAGCTTATTCAAGAGCTCAGTTAGGTATTACCGACCCTAACCAATTCCCTGGTGTGAATAACGTTCGTTTCTTTGCCAATGCCGTAAATACTACCACACAAGGTATTGACATCGTAGCTACTGACCGTATCAATATCGGAAAAGGGAAATTGACACTTTCGGCGGCATTAAATTTTAATAAAAACCAAGTGACAGCCTTGAATAGTACTCCATTGATTGATGCTCCGAAAAATAACGACCCCGCTAACAACCCAAGTACATGGTATCGTACTGCTTTGTTCGACCGTCAGCAATATGCTTTAATTGAGACGTACTTACCACGTAGTAAGTGGAACCTGAGTGCCGCTTATAATGTAGGTAAATTAGATGTTACTTTCAGAGCGGTTCGTTTTGGTGAAGTACAATTCAAGAACGTAGTGGACCCATTAGCGAAAAAAGCTGATGGTACTTATTGGAATACACAATTTAATTATGGGGATGGCGTAAATGCCCCAATCGACCAAACATTTAGTGCCGTTTGGATTTCAGACTTAGTAGTTGGCTACCGTTTGAGTTCTTTACTTTATGCTTCGGTTGGTGCTAACAACCTATTTGATGTATATCCAGACCAAATCTTTATTGACCCACGTAATGCGATTGGTTCAATAGACTACAACGCAAGTCGTGATGCTTCTAATAGAGGCCGTTTATTATTTCAACCAAATCAGGGTGGATACAACGGGAGATTTGTTTTTGCGAAACTGAGTGTAAACTTTTAAGACATTGATAATTGAAAAAATAGTGATTAACAAATGGCAATAAAACACTTTTTTAGATAACCGAATAATAAAAAGGTTAGAACAAATATTTGATTTATAAAGTTATCTTTCTAAGTTTGTTTCTGTGTTTTTGAAGAAAAAATAAGCTCTTTTATTCAATTCAAAATAAGCAGATTTCTCAGGCTAAATTGCTTACTTTTTAATGCAGTTTTTAGCTTTAAAATATAAAATAAGTTATGGGTACTTACAAATCTGTAAACCCATAGCTATATTTTGGTGTGTTAGTGATACATTTTGGCGAACCTCTTTGAGGCTCGCCAAATTTTTAAATACAAATCCTAAAAAGCCCTATCTTATTATGAAAATAAGGTAGGGCTTTTTCTATTTGGGATAAAACTGTGATTATTCTTTCATGATAAATTCATCCAAATTTAAAATGGCAGTGGCAACCATCATCTTAGCTGCTAAGTCAGGGATGTTTTTAGGAAGTACGTTATCATCGGGACAGTAGCCCAATAACTTCATAGCATCATTTGGTTTTGTTTGGAATGTCTTGAGCGACTTACGGTATAAATCCTTCAAGATTAGCCATTTGTCTTGCGAAATGTCTTTGGACATCGCCCATTGATACGCTTTTCTTATTTGCTCATCGTCACTCACGTTTTGTTTATCCATCCTTTTAGCTAAATTCTTGGCACATTCCAAATACACGGGGTCATTGAGTGTGGTTAGGGCTTGCAAAGGAGTATTGGTACGCAAGCGACGAGCCAAGCAAATTTCTCTACTCGTACCATCAAAAGTCATCATGGATGGGTATGGGCTACTACGTCGCCAGTAAGTATATAAGGCTCGGCGGTATTGGTCATCACCTTCACTTAGTTTCCACGTCATGCCACTGTAAGGAATCCGCCAAATGCCATCGGGTTGATAGGGCATCACGCTTTTTCCGTACATTTTATAACTCAGTAAGCCACTGACTAACAAGGCTTGGTCTCTCACTTGTTCAGCTGATAGCCGTACCCTCGGACCACGAGCGAAGAAGCGGTTTGCAGGGTCTTTTTCCAGCATTTCGGGTGTAACTTTTGAATCTTGCTGGTAGGTAGCAGACATGACAATTTCTTTCAATAATTGTTTAGGTTGCCAGTTGTATTCTTTCATGAATTTGATGGAAAGATAATCTAATAACTCAGGATTTGAAGGGGTAAAACCTTGCGTTCCGAAGTCTTCAATGGTTTCCACTAAACCAATACCAAATATCTGTTCCCAAAATCGGTTCACAGCTACACGGGCAGTAAGAGGATTATTTTCGCTACCAATCCAAGTGGCTAATCCTAAACGGTTGCGGGGTAGGTTTTTGGGTAAACCACCAAATAACTCAGGAATATCAGGTTGTACTTCTTTGCCTTTTGCCGTCCAGCCACCCCGTTCAAACACATGAGATTTTCGGAATAAATTCTTCGGATTTTCATCCATAATCAAGGTTACATCCGTGCTGGCGGTGGCTAATCGCCAGAATTCTTGCTCAATCTTTTCGGAATTTTCCTTATTTTTAGTAGGGAATTCGCTCAGAAAACCAAACCAGTCGAATAGGGCAGTGTATTCTTCCGTACCTTTCAAACTTGCGTTAGTAGCAGAAAAATACAGATGGTGAATACCATTTACGGGTTTGAAAGATACTTTTTTGAATTGAAAACCTTTGGTGGTATCTATTTTTATGGTTGTTAATATCGCTCCGTCGGGTTTATCTAATCTGATGGTGAGTGTACCGCCCACTTTCCAAGCATTGTATCGCACCAACATTTGGGTTTTACCATTCAAATCTACATTTTTGAGCCGTGACGAACCACCATGCTGAATTCCCAAAAACTTAGTGTCCGAAAGTTCAGATTTTATGAATTCATCGCAGCTCAAAGAGTTATAAGTAGGTTGCCAAGTTTTTAGAAATTTGGTGTATTCTTGCGTTTTCGTTGCATCCGAATTTTGCAGAATCCATTGTTTAATATTTTCAACTTTGGCAGCATCTTCTTTATTGTATAGTCTGAGATGTGGATAGTCTCCGTAGGTATCTTCGTCACGAGTATTATTAAAAAATGCCATGTATTTGTAGTAATCTTCGTGGCGGAAAGGGTCGTAAGGGTGACTGTGGCATTGAATACAGTTGAAAGTAGTTCCTTGCAAAACCTCCCAAGTAGTATTTACACGGTCTAAAACCGCCGCCGTTCTGAATTCTTCGTTATCTGTTCCCCCTTCATCGTTGGTCATGGTGTTTCGGTGAAAACCCGTAGCAATCAACTGGTTATCAGTGGGATTGGGTAGCAAATCTCCTGCCAATTGTTCTTTGATAAACTGATTGTAAGGAATATTATTATTGAAAGCTTCGATGACGTAATCACGGTATTTCCAAATGCTTCTGACATCATCACGTTCATAGCCTTTGGTATCGGAATATCGAGCTAAATCTAACCACATTCCTGCCCAGCGTTCACCATATTGAGGAGAAGCCAGTAGTTTATCAACTGCTTTTTCGTAAGCATCAGCCGATTTATCGTTTAGAAAATCATTGAGTTGTTGCTCGGTAGGAGGTAAGCCCGTGAGGTCTAAGCAGACTCTTCGTAATAAAGTAGCTCTTTCAGCGGGTTTTGAATGGTCGAGGTTTTCTGCTTTTAATTTGTCCGAAACAAAATAGTCAATATCATTTTTCTCCCATTTAGTAGCAAACCAATCGGTGAAGCCCGCAAAGAAACTCTTGCCTGGTACCGAGGGTGTTTCGGGTGTAGTAAATGCCCAGTGTTCTCCCCATTTAGCTCCTTGTTTTACCCATTTCGTGAGGACTTCAATTTCTTCGGGTTTGAGTTGTTCAGTCTGATAGGGCATTCGTTCTTCGGGGTCTTTGTGGGTGAGCCGAATGATGAAATCAGAATGTTTTGGGTCGCCAGGAATGATGGCTGGTTTCCCCGATTTGGTTTTACCAAGTGCCTCTTCTCTGAACAAAACACTAAATCCGCCTTGTTTTTTTACGCCTCCATGACAAGCAATACAATGTTTATTTAAAATAGGCTTTACTTGTGTACTGTAATCAATGTCATCGCTATGCCCCCAAATGGAATAAAAGGTAAAGCTACTCACCACCAATGCCGAACCCCATATTAATATTTTATTGATGTTCATGTTCTGTTAAATTGATAAGTAAATTGATACAAAGTATAGTACAACTTGATGGTAATTCCCCTAAACAGGGGATTAAGTTCGTTTCAAAATTGTGATAATTTAGCAAAAAAAAGCCAAGGGTCTGTACTGATTCAATGGGGTATTTACAAAAAAAATCCCCATAATATGTGTTAAATATTATGGGGAAGGTATTTGTTTGAAAAGAGATTAATTATTATCTCGGGCGACCACCGCCGCCACCTGCTGGTGCTGCTGGTGCCGTTTGCTGACCGCCGCCATCTCCACCACCATCTTTCAAGTCGTCGTTATTGACTGATTTTTTCTTTTTCTTAGTATCAGTAAATGTCATTTTACCAATTCTGTAGCTGAAATTAATCTTGAAGTTCATGTTACGCAAAGTAGTAACGCTATTTTGCGTAATAGTTGGCGAGTCAATATTATTTCTGATGATAAATCCATTAGGAGTAAAGAAGTTTTCTGCTCCGAAACCGATGCTTCCTTTTTTGTTCAAGAAATCCTTTTTCACGCTCAAACTATAAATCCCGAA
>JALONS010000186.1 GCA_025454855.1 Arcicella sp. | reverse complement strand
AAATTAGCTACTTCTTTCTCAGCCTTGCGTGGGCGAATGCCTTGGCCCGTAAGCTCTGGTTTTATTTCCGACCATTTCGGAGTTCATAATCACCCCGTTTTGAAGGGCATAAAAACCAACAATAACGGCGTGGATATTCAGACCAGTGCGGGCAATGATGTAAAAGTAGTTTATGATGGTATCGTACAGTCGGTGGTATCTATTCCAGGAGCAAATATGATTGTAGCGGTTCAACACGGAGATTACTTTACAGTTTACAGCAAACTTTCAAATGTGAACGTCTCGGCAGGTCAAAAAATTAGTTCTGGGCAAAAAATTGGGGTAGTTGCCACCGATAATGACGGTACTTCTGAAATTAATTTTCAGGTTTGGAAAAATTACGATAAAATCAATCCAGAAAACTGGCTCAGAGGACGTTGATTTGACTTCAGGTTTTTGATTTCATACTTCTGATTTGTGGTGTTACTTCAATAAATCCGAAATCAAAAATCGTAAATCCGAAATTAACTTGGCACTCTTTTTGACTTTGCCTTTAAAAGATTCTCTTATAACATGGAATATTGCAATAGATTTTATAATTTTGCAGTCCGATTTTTTATGAGGAACTTTCAGTAAGTTAATTGTCTTTTAAACTCATTTTCAATTCCTTACAAAAGATAATTAACCATTAACAATAACAACAAACCAACAATGGCAAAGAAAGAAGAAAAATCATCGCTTGAATTTTTAGAAAGTGCAGAGGGATTACAGCAAGAAATAAGTAAAGTTCAAACGACTGTTGAAAAAAACAAAAACGTAATATATGGCGTAGCGGGAGCTTTGTTATTAGCTATTTTGGGCTATTTTGGCTATCAATACTACACTACTTCACAGGATGAAGAAGGGCAAGCCAAATTATTCAGTACTATGTACAAATTTGAGGCAGACTCTAACAAAGTAGCTGCTAAAGAAGCCGCCAAAATTGCTGATGAATTTGGTGGAAATACGGGTAATGTTGCTCATTTCGTGGCGGGTGTTGCTAATTTGAAAGAAGGAAAATTTGACTCTGCAATTGAGCATTTAAAATCTTTTAGCAGTTCAGATTTATTAGTGCAAGCCCGTGCATACGCCCTAATTGGAGATGCTTATTCAGAGAAAAAAGCCTATTCAGATGCGATTGATTACTACAAAAAAGCCTCTGAATATAAAGCTAATAAGTATTTCACTCCTACTTACATGATGAAGTTAGCTACTGCTTATGAAGCCAACAAAGAGCCAAAAGAAGCATTAGCCATTTACACTGAAATTGTGGAAAAGTACGCTGATTCTCAAGAAGCTATCAACGCTAAGAAATTCAAAGCGATGCTGGAGGGAGCAGAATAATTTTTGAAATTACATACTTAAAAAAGGGTAATAAGTACGATAACTTATTACCCTTTTTTTGTTATTTGTCAGGTATTCTCTTTCAAAATCTCCGCTACAAACCCTTCTACTGATTTTGAGGCTTCGGTATCTCTTAGTTTTAGTCCTAATCGTCGTTCTAATACATCATCGAGCGTTGTTGCCATTTCTTCTTGAACAACATACAATACTTCCGCCTTAATAAACGGATGATTAGGATGTAGTAATTGCTTCAAATCTTCCTGATTTTGAGTTAATTGCAACACCTTCTGAGCATTAGAGCCGTATTTTTTCATCAAATGCTGGGCTGTCCACGTAGAAATACCGTATTCATGCGTCAGGCGTTGCCAATCTTCAAACTGATAATTTTCTCCACCGTGCAGCATTTGATGTTCTGAGGTACATTTTACTACTTCTTTTTTTAAGATTTCCGTGTAAATTGTATCAAGGGTATCTTTTGCCATCAATCGGTAAGTAGTCCATTTCCCTCCCATGATGCTCACTAATTTTGTGCGACGGTCAATTTCCACTTCGTGGTCTCTCACCAACGACTTTGTATCCGAATTCATGGCAGTTTGTAGTTGTGCCTGTAAAAGCGGACGTAAACCCGCAAAACCACTTTTTACTTGGTCGGGTGTTACAGATTTTTCAAAATAACGGTTTACGTATGCTAATAGATATGTCTTTTCGTATTCCTCTAATTGTGGCGTTTCAGATAATTCATCGGCTTCATCAGTAGTTCCAATCAATACTTGGTCTTGCCAGGGAATCATAAAAATTACTCTTCCGTCATCCGTTTTTGGAACGAGAATCGCCGTATCGCCTTTCATGACTTCACGAGGTAACACCACATGAGCCCCACGGCTAACTTTAATGCGTGGTTTGAGTTTGGAACTTGCCAATGTACGAATACTATCCGCAAAAGGACCCGTAGCATTGATAAAAACTTTGGCATTAATCTTCAGCTCTTCATTACTCATCGAATCCTTTATTGTTAATGATTTAAGCCTCCCATTGTCTTCGTTTTTACCAAACTTTATGGCTTCAGCATGGTTTAGTACTGCTGCTCCGTTGGCTTCGGCGGTTTGGATAATGGCTAAACAGTAACGAGCATCATCCAATTGACCATCATAGTACAAAACACCCGAATTCAGTCGTTTAGCTTTTAATTCAGGAATTAAGGAGAGAGCCTCCTTTTTGGATAACCACTTGCTTTTCGCAATATTCTGCGAACCCGAAATCCACTCGTACATTTTCATGCCGATGGTGTAATAAATACCTTCAAAGAAATTAAAACATGGCGTAAGTAGTGCCAACGGACTGGATAAATGCGGAGCATTCTGGAGCAAAATTTCACGTTCACGCAGGGCTTTACGCACCATTTTGTATTGCTCCCAATCTAATTTTTTCACGGCTTGTTCTAAATAACGCACTCCTCCGTGAATCAATTTGGTTGATTTTGAGGAGGTTTGTCCCGCAAAATCATTCTTATCAATCAGTGCTACACTTAGTCCCCTCAAAACAGCATCAAGGGCAATGCCTGCACCCGTTGCTCCCCCTCCTATTATACAAATATCAAACTCTTTAGTGGTTTGTAATTTCTCAAGTTGTTTTTGGCGATTCATATTCAGATTTATTTCAATAGCAAATTATTGAAATAAATCTAATACTACACCAATTTCTTTTATACTTACAAATTATACTTTAAATAATTATACATATTTCGATTTTGCTACTTCACTTTTAAATATTTATTCCGAGTAGAACATTCTTCTAATACTAAAGTATCACTTTTAATGTCGATGATTGTCCACCCCGACGGACACGCTAAACACAGAGCATTTGGACATATTAATACTTCAGAAAATGAAACCGTATTACCCGCAACGGCATATTTATTACCCGCAAAACAGCAATTAGCTCCAGGTTTTCCATCGGTTAAAAAACGCCCGTCACTCGTGAACTCATACACGGGCAACGCCACAAACGTATTAATGCGTTGCCAAGCTCCCCAAGTACCATCCGCATTGCGTGCCTGCGTAAGATAAGTAGGTGACCATTTACCAATGATAGAAACACTGGTACTTTCGGCTGAAACCAATTGGTCTTCTTTAGCCGTACAAGCCAATAGAAAAATGGAGGTGAATAAGATGATTAATTTCATGGAAGTATTTTTAATTTTAGCGTATCGTTAGTAACTTCTACTATTTCATAATTTAGTTTTACACCAACTATTTCTCCTTTTAAATCCCCTTGTGAGGCTATGATGTTTAGTTGTTTATCATTTAGTTGCCACCTACCTTGAAATTCAGCAATGGGTATGGGCGGAGTGGCACATCTTCCATAATAAGAACGTCGGATTACCTGATTGGATTGTAAAAAAGAAAATCCTATTTCTTGAGTCTCAAATTTTGAACGACGTACATACACCATTATATATTCATCATTGGCGTTAGGCTGAGGTACTATTTTTTCGTACACCCATGTTCCAACCAAAAGTTTATCAAGATTCAAATTTGGCTCATTTACCTCACAGGCTTGATTAATAATCAAAATTAAAAAGATAAATGACAATTTGTGTATGAATTTCATAGTGTTATAACATTTTAGATTCAAACACATCAAAGACCATTTAATTTTGGAAAAGGTTGGAAAATTATTTTAACTATAATGTTTCATAAGTTTTCTGATTTTTTTATTAAAAAATTTTGACAGGAAAACTTCTCGAAAGTTTTAACCCGCAATGGATATTGTTTCGAGAAATTGAAAAAACTTGTTAAACGGTGTTTTAACGGTACTCACTCTATTGAAGTTTGCAGAAGAGAAATAGTATAAATTGTTGGTTTTTAAATATTTATACGTTCTTTTTTCGTAAATGACTTTCTATAACGTATCATCTGAAACCCATAAACTTGGGTATAATAATCCTCCCAAATTTATCATTATTCTTAGTGAAAGTATTATAAAATCAATGTAATACAATACATAGAATTATTCCTAAAGGTGTATATTTACAAATGTATTTTCAAAACCAATTTGATGATGAGTCAGCAGCATAAATCAAGAAGAGAATTTATTAAAAAAGCCTCGTTAGTGGCGGGTAGCTTTTATATTGTACCTCGCCATGTATTAGGAGGAAAGGGTTTTATTGCTCCTTCAGATAAACTCAATATTGCTGCCGTAGGTTTGGGGGGCAAAGGTTGGACAGATTTGAACGGAGCGTGGAACAACGGCACGGAAAATATCGTGGCAATGTGCGATGTAGATGATAAACAAGCAGAACCTGCTGTGAAAAAATTTCCGAATGCTAAATACTACAAAGACTTTCGGAAGATGCTCGAATCAGAAAAAAGTATTGATGCCATAACCGTTACTACCCCCGACCACACGCATTATGTAGTAGCTATGGCAGCCATGCAAATGGGCAAGCACGTGTACGTACAGAAGCCTTTAGCCCATAATATCTACGAAGTACGCAAAATGACCGAAGCCGCCGTAAAGTACAAATGCGTAACTCAAATGGGTAATCAGGGTGGTTCGGGCGATGGTGTTCGTCGTTTTACGGAATGGTATCAGGCAGGATTAATCGGCGAAGTAAATCGGGTTCATGTCTGGACAAACCGCCCTATTTGGCCCCAAGGGATTCCTACGCCTACGGAAAAAATGGATATTCCGAAAGAATTGGACTGGGATTTGTGGCTCGGACCTGCCAAATATCGTGATTACAACGCAGCGTACCACCCTTTCGATTGGCGTGGATGGGTGGACTTTGGCACGGGTGCTTTGGGTGATATGGGATGCCACATGATGGACCCACCTTACAAAGCACTTGGACTGGGGTATCCTTCGGAAGTGGAATGCAGTGTAACCAATGTGTGGGCAGGTAAATTTAAGGAAGGTTATTATCCAGATAGTTTTCCCAATGCCTCGATGATTCACTTAAAGTTCCCCCGTGCGGGCAAACCTGACGTAAAATTAACGTGGTATGATGGTGGCTTAATGCCCGACCATCCCGAAGAAATTCCATCGGACGTTATGATGGGAGATAGCAGCGGTGGTGTGTTGATGATTGGTAGTAAAGGCGTATTAACTTGCGGACTTTACGGAAACAACCCTACGCTTTACCCAGAGAATCAATTGAAAGAAAAAGGCGAAAAAGTACCAATAACTATTCCGAGAGTGGTAGGTGCCGACCGTGAAGGACATTATCAACAATGGCTTCAGGCTTGTAAAGATGGTTATGGCAAACATAAACCATTGAGTTCGTCGTTTGACTACGCAGGACCGATGTCAGAAACGGTACTCATGGGAAATTTAGCTATTCGTAGTTATTTCCTTCGCAATGAAAAGAAAAACCCAGCGTGGATTGATAAGTTTGATTATCCAGGGCGTAAAAAATTACTCTGGGACGGTAAAAACATGAAAATCACGAATTTTGATGAAGCCAACGCTTTTGTAAAAAGAGAATATAGAGAAGGTTGGATTTTGTAATTAATTGTGATTGAGTGCATAGATTAAAAATACAAAAGCATAATTCACCCAATCACAACTCACCAATATTTAAAAGAACACTTCTAAAACAATATTCATAAAATGAATCCAAAAGAATCACGCAGAGATTTTATCAAGAAAGCCTCATTAGTTGCTGGTAGTTTTTACATAGTTCCTCGCCACGTGCTGGGAAAGGGCTATATTGCCCCATCTGATAAGCTCAATATTTTGGGTATTGGAGCGGGCGGAAAAGGCGAGTCAGATATTCTATTAGCATACAACAAAGGTTCAGAGAACGTAGTGGCAATTGCCGATGTAGATTTCAACCGTGCTGCCAATACTATTAAACAACTTCCCGAAAATCTGAAAAAATATAAAGATTGGCGGGAGGCATTGGACAAAGAAAAAAATAACATTGATGCCGTAACCATCTCTACCCCCGACCACCATCATGCGGCGGCAACGTTGGCTGCCATGCAGTTAGGCAAGCACGTTTATACCCAAAAACCGCTTACTCACAATATTTATGAGGCTCGTATGCTTACAGAAGCCGCTCAGAAGTACAAAGTGGTTACGCAAATGGGAAATCAGGGGTCATCGAACGATGGACTCAGAACTACCCAAGAATGGTTTAATGCGGGCTTGATAGGTACCGTGAAACGTGTACACATCTGGACAGACCGCCCTGTGTGGCCCCAAGGCATCCCCACACCAACGGGTAAATTTGATATTCCTGCTGATTTTCCTTGGGATATTTGGTTGGGACCTGCACCATCCCGAGATTTCCATCCGAGTGCTTATCACCCTTTCAAATGGCGTGGTTGGTGGGATTTTGGTACTGGGGCAATGGGCGACATGGGATGTCACTTGTTAGATGGTCCTTTCAAGGTATTGGGACTCACTTATCCTACTGAAGTACAATGCAGTGTGAGTTCTATTTATACCAAAGATTGGGTACCCGAATACTTACCAGATAGCTGTCCGCCGTCATCGAAAGTGACTTTTCAATATCCGAAAACGGCTAAAAATGATTCCCCAATTGAAATTATTTGGTACGATGGCGGTATAAAACCCGATATTCCTGCTGAGTGGGGCGATGAACCACTCTGGAGTAATGGCGTAATTTATGAAGGAACAAAAGGAAAAATGGCTAATGAGCTGTATAACCAAAATCCTACGTTATTACCCAAGTCAAGAATGGAAACTGCCGAAGTAAAGGCGGTAAAACCAAGTCTTTACCGCATTGAGAACCAAGCATCTGGACACAACTATCACTGGGTGAAAGCCTGTAAAGCAGGTTATGGCAAGTTAGAAACCAGTTCACCGTTTGATTTTGCAGGTCCATTAACCGAGATGATTTTAATGGGAAATCTTGCTATTAGAAGTTACACCTACCGTGATGGTGAAGCTCGTGGAGGTAAATATCCAGGACGTAAAAAATTATTCTGGAACGGTAAAGATATGAAAATCACTAACTTTGATTATGCCAACCAATTTGTGGCTCGTAAATATCGTGATGGTTGGAAATTGGGATAATTCAGATTAATATATTACAAAACAAAATGGAGGTTAGTGCCTAAAACGCTAACCTCCATTTTATTTTGAATGTAGTATATTTTTCAAGGATAATACTAATCTTAAAAAGATATTGCGTAAAAAACACATCAAAACTTTAAAATTAGTATAGGTTTACCCCACCTTATCCATTTCAAAAGGCAAAGTTTTTATCCTTTTCCCCGTCAGTCTGAAAATGGCATTCGTCAAAGCGGGGGCAATCGGAGGAAGTCCTGCTTCGCCGATACCACCGGGGTTTTCAAGGCTATCAATCACGTGAACTTCAATTGGGAAATTAGCTTCTGATATTCTAAGTATCTGATAATCATGGAAATTATTTTGCTGAACTTTCCCATCTACGAAGGTAATTCCATTTTTGATTGCCGTAGAAATTCCCATGATTACGTTACCTTGCGTTTGGGCTTTTACGTTGTCGGGGTTTACCGTAAGTCCACAATCTACTACTGATACTATTTTTTCAATTTTTACTCCTTGTTCTTTTTTAGAAACCGTAACCGCATGAGCAATGTACGTTCCGTAAACTTGTACGCACGCAATGCCAATGGCTTGTCCAGTTTTTACGTTTTTATAATCTGCTTTGGTCGCTAATTCTTCCAAAACTTTCATCATTCGATTATCTTTTTCTAACATTTTCAGACGGAACGCCAATGGGTCTTCGCCCGCCAGAGATGCCATTTCATCCACGAAACTTTCCTGTGGAAATACGTTATGACAGGCGTAGGGTGCTCGCCACCAAGAAATAGGTACGGGAGCTTCCGTTAAATGATAGGAGTTTCTACGGTTTGGGATTTGGTATGGACTTGCTTTCGCACTTACTGACTCAATGGCTATAAAATCAGGCTTAGTTTTGAAGTCCATTTTGGCTAATTGCCTCAAAAGAGCATCGCCTACTTGCTTATGATTAAAACCCGACAAATTTTTGTTTTCGTCTAATGTTCCTTGC
>JALONS010000185.1 GCA_025454855.1 Arcicella sp. | reverse complement strand
TCGCCAGTCTGAGATGTTTTCAAAATACTCGATTATCTTTGTCATACAGTACAAAGATAACAATTCTTGAACTTAGCTAAATCTCATGCGTTTGCCCTGATGTGGGATGGGAGAAAAAAATATTAAAAGACAACCTTCTTCTCGCTACACCGATGGACGTATCAATGTCCGATTCGCTAATAAAATTGAAAATTTGAGGGGAAAAGAAAAAATCCCTGATGTTATTCTTTATCATTCCTCACATTTACCGCTTGCCCTGATTGAATCTAAGCAGAATGATTTTAATGTTGATAAAGGTCTGAAACAAGCCCTTGATTATACGGATGTAGAAAATGGTGGACTCGAAATCCCTTTTGTGTATGCCACCAACGGTGATGGCTTCGTGGAGGTTGACCGCTTTACGGGCGAGCAACGAACCTTTCCATTAGACCAATTTCCAAGCCCTGCCGCACTTTGGCAACGCTACAAAAAAGCTAAAAATTTATCTGACGAACAAGCTACCTTACTCGAAACTCCCTTTTATGACGATGGACGAAAACCCCGTTATTATCAACTAATTGCGGTCAATCGAGTGTTTGAAAATGTAGTCAAAAATCAAAATCGCTTGCTTTTGGTAATGGCTACGGGGACGGGCAAAACCTATATGGCTTCCCAAATAATCTATCGCCTCCGTAAAGCGGGACTCAAAAAACGATTCTTGTTTTTAGTGGATAGAAACACTCTTGCCGACCAAACCATTAGGGACGATTTTAAGATTTTTAGAAATGTTCTCACCAAGGTAACTGATAGAATTGTTGAGCAAGAATACGAGGTGTATATTGCTTTATACCAAGCAGTTGATGGAAAAGAGGAAAGTAAAAAAATATTCAAACAGTTTCCGCCCACTTTCTTTGATGTCATTATCGTGGATGAATGTCATAGAGGAAGTGCCGCCGAAGACTCGGCATGGCGTGAGGTACTAAACCATTTTGCATCAGCCACCCAAATAGGGCTTACCGCTACACCCAAAGAAACCAAAGACGTATCAAATATTAATTATTTTGGTGAACCCATCTACGTGTATTCGCTTTACCGAGGCATTGATGATGGTTTTCTGGCTCCCTTCAAAATTATCAAAAAGAGTTTTAATGTGGATGAAGAAGGCTACGTGCCAGAAGTTGGTAAAACTGATAAATATTCGGGTGATTTGATTCCCCGTAGGATTTATGATACGTTTGATTTTGACCGTAAACTTGTTATCGAAACTCGAACGCAGTTGGTTGCTCAGGAGCTGACTAAATTCTTGAAAGCCACCGACCGTTTTCAGAAAACCATCGTCTTTTGCAAAGATATTGACCATGCCGAGCGTATGCGAATTGCCCTGATTGCCGAGAATGTTGACCTTTTTGAGCAGAATCCTAAATACGTTATGCAAATAACCAGTGGCGAAAAAGGGGAAAATGGCAGAATGGAACTCGAAAATTTTCAGAAAAAAGATACTCGCTACCCAACCATCGTTACTACCTCAAAACTACTCAGTACGGGCGTAGATATGCCTACGGTGCGGTGTATTGTGCTTGATTCGGGTATAGATTCGAGCATCGAATTTAAGCAAATCATTGGGCGTGGTACTCGTATTGCTGAAAAATATGGTAAAGTGTATTTTACCATTATAGACTTTAAGGGAGCAACTCATAAATTCCTTGACCCAAATTTTGATGGACTACCTGAAGCCGACCCAGATTTTGACCCAGAACTGCAAACAGGAGGAGGAGACGGTGAAGGACCGAATACTCCACCAAAACCACCGCCCACGTCACCACAACCGCCACGCCCAAAATATGTGGTGGACGAAGTGCCTGTGAATGTAGTGCGAGAGCAAGTAATGTACTATAATGGCGAAGGACAAATAATGACCGAAAGCCTGACCGAATACACCCGCCAGCACATCCTGAACCACTATGCCACACCCGAGGCATTTGCCGAAGTGTGGAATACTGCCGAACGTAAAAGCCTGCTGATAAAGGAATTAGAAACCCAAGGTATCTTGATTGAGAGCATTCAACATGAATTGGGAGGCGTTTTCCAACACATGGACGAGTATGATTTGGTGTGTCATTTGGCGTATAATGTTCCCGTAGTATTGCGTGAAAACCGAGCCAAACGATTGCAAAATCATCCGATTATGAAGCAATATAACGCCCAAGCCCAAGCATTAATAAAAGCATTATTGGATAAATATACTGAGCGTGGCATTACCCAAATAGAAGATACCACCGACCTACAAGCCAATCCATTTGCCGAAATGGGAACTACCGTAGAACTCGTAAAACTATTTGGCAACAAAGCCAATTATTACGCCATGCTCCAACAACTCAAAAAAGCCCTGTATAACGAAGCAGCTTAGAAATAAAAAATAAATGAACGTAAAAAAAATTAAGGATTTTCTGTTTCGAGTAAGAGATACTCTTCAAATTCAAGACGAAGAAACATATAAGCGGCTGACAATAAGAATAAGGCATCAAGGAGTTTCTTTAAGAGATGAAGCCAGAGGTACAAATATTGGTACAAAAAGTCAGTTTTGGGCAAAAGGAGGACAATTTATAGTTTCTAAAATTGATGCACGTTGGGGAGCTTTTGGAATTATTCCCGATTACATAGACAAAGCAATTATCACTGGTAATTTTTGGACTTATGAAATTGATACAAAACAAGTTACGATGGAGTGGTTTCATTTTTTCACTTCAACCGAACAATTTGTTCAGATTTGTAAATTTGCAAGTACAGGTGTAACAAATAGACAATATTTGGACGAAAAAACATTTCTAAACCTCGAAATCCCACTCCCAAGCCTTGTTGAGCAAGAAGCCATTGTGCAGAAAATCAAAGGTTTTATGGCTACTCACAGCCAAGCAAAAGCCCAAATAGAAGCCTTACAAACCGACCTAAAAGCCTATCGCAAAAGCATTTTGCAAGAAGCCATCAAGGGAAACTTCACGGCAACATGGCGAGCCAATAATCCCACCGAAAAAATAGACCTCAAAACCTTAAAAAAAGAAAATACCAAGAAACAAAAACCTTTGGCAGCTATTAAAATAGATGAAATGCACTTTGAATTGCCGCAAAATTGGTCTTGGGTTAGATTGGGGGAAGGTTTAGAAAATATTAAATATGGAACGTCAAAAAAATGCGAATCTAATTTTGGGAAAACACCTGTATTACGAATTCCAAATGTAGTTTTAGGAAAATTAAATCTTGAAGATTTGAAATACGCTGATTTTACAGAAGAGGAGAGAAAAGACATTTCTCTAAATGTTGGAGACTTGTTATTAATACGTTCAAATGGAAGCAAAAATTTAGTTGGAAAGACTTGCATTTATGATAATGAGAGCAAAGATTTTCTCTATGCTGGGTATTTAATTCGTATAAGACCAGTCCACCATTTTAATTCATATTACTTACAATATGTTTTTGAAACTCCATTTATAAGAAATCAGATTGAAGCACCGATTCGTACCACAACGGGGGTTCATAATATTAATAGTACAGAAATTCAAAATTTACCTTTCCCCCTCCCACCCCTCACCGAGCAAGCCGAGATAGTACGAATTTTGGAGGAGAAAATGGCAACTATTGCAGCCGCCGAAGAGCAATTAAAGGCATTATTGGCAGAGCAGAGTCTATTACAAAAATCAATGATGCAAGAGGTCTTTAGGGGGTGAAAAAATGAAAAAGCCCTAAAAAACAAATACCCCGACACATGGCAAGCCAGCGGTTTCGGGGAATACGATGTAAAAGTAGAATAGAACAATGGCAAAAGCAAGTAAAACCATGATAAATTGATGCCACAGCATGATAAAATTATATAAACTCTACGAACAAATACTCTCGAAACCTCGTTT
Source organism: Arcicella sp. (assembly GCA_025454855.1). Classification (GTDB taxonomy): domain Bacteria; phylum Bacteroidota; class Bacteroidia; order Cytophagales; family Spirosomataceae; genus Arcicella. Next base: position 4,510 of record JALONS010000185.1, on the reverse strand, counting down.
GGGGCGTTATCTGATAGCAACACAGGGAAAAAAGCCACAAGCTATCAAGTTATACAAACACAATTTAAGGTTGTCGCAAGCATTATTTGGAGCAATTTCACTTATTGAAATCGCCCTACGGAATGCCATTGACCAGCATTATCAAAAAGAACTTCAACAAATAGATTGGCTTCAAGCTGAAATAAAGTCCAATGGTTTATTTTTCCACCCAACTTTAAGAAATCGAGCAGCACGCTTTGAACAAGCCGAAAAAATAAAATCAACTATTCATTTTTTAGGAAAAGCCTATTCGCACAATAAGTTAGTTGCCGAGTTGAGTTTCGGATTTTGGCGATATATGTTTTCGGGTATTCAATACAATGTTTTTGGCAACACATTGCTACAAATATTTCCAAATCGCCCCAAAGGAATCAACCAAAAAGTTGTGTATCAGAAACTTACAGAAATCAACAACTTACGCAATAGAATCGCCCACCACGAACCAATCTGTTTTGATGGCAATAATCAGCCTTCAACCCAATATTCTCAAAAGCATTATCAAGATATAATTGATTTATTGGAGTGGTTTGGCTACTCGCCTACACAAATGATGTCGGGCATTGAGTCGCCACATAAAAATTGGAAGAAAATAGATGAACTGAGATAATATAAAATTTAGAAAAGTATCAAGAAATAGAAAAAATGGCAAAGAAAAATACAGAGAACGCACCAAAGAATCTCAATAATATCGTAAAAAGTATCCAAGACATCATGCGGCAAGATGCTGGCGTAGATGGCGATGCCCAACGCCTCTCGCAGATGGTTTGGCTGTTGTTTTTAAAAGTACTGGATGGGCAAGAGGAAGAATTTGAAATAAAATACGATGATTACGTTTCGCCCATTCCTGAAAATTTACGTTGGCGAAATTGGGCAACCAACGATGAAGAAGGCAATCCCCGCCAAACCGCTGAGGAGTTGCTCGAACTCATCAATGTTAATTTGATTCCAACATTCAGAGATTTCCAACCCGAAACCGAATCAAAGCGAGAAAGAGGCGTAGCTCATGTTATCAATGAGGTTTTTCGTGATACCTACAATTACATGAAAAACGGTGTTTTGCTCAAAAAAGTAATTGGGCAAATAGACCAAATTGATTTTAACTCACGCCAAGAAAAGCACCTTTTCAATGATATTTACGAGCAAATGCTCCGTGATTTGCAAAGTGCAGGCAATTCGGGCGAGTTTTATACACCCCGTGCCGTAACGGAGTTTATGACCCAAATGGTTGACCCTAAAATCGGAGAAATTATCTTAGACCCCGCCTGTGGAACGGGAGGTTTTTTGATTAATGCCCTCGAACACATCAAATCCAAAGGCTATGATGCCGACCAACTGCCCATTATTCACCAAAATATCAGAGGTTTTGAGTTAAAGTCGCTGCCGTATTCCTTAGCAATCACCAATTTATTGCTGCACGAAGTAGAACTCCCCCAACTCGAACACCAAGATTCGTTTGAACGTCCGCTATCAACGTATGATGCCGATGATAGAGTTCATGTGATTATGGCAAATCCGCCATTTGGTGGCACGGTTGATGACAAAATATCCACTTTTTCGACCCAGTTCAAGACCAAAGAAACGGCTGATTTGTTTTTGGTACTTATCGTAGAACTTTTACGAGAAGGCGGACGAGCGGCACTCGTACTACCCGACGGCTCACTTTCGGGCGATGGCGTAAAAGCAAGAGTTAGGCAAAACCTGTTGGAAAACTGTAATTTGCATACCATTGTGCGTTTAGACAATAGCGTTTTTAAGCCTTATGCTTCGGTGAAAACTAACCTTTTGTTTTTTGAGAAAGGCACACCTACCAAAGAAGTTTGGTATTACAAAAACCCATTGCCCGAAGGCACTAAAAGCTACGGCAAAACCAAAACTATCCAGCTACGAGATTTTGATGGAGTAAAGGCATGGTGGAACAACCGAACAGAAAACGAATTTGCCTACAAAGTGGGCATTGAGCAAATAAAATCTCGCAACTACGATTTAGACATCAAGCACCCCAATGAAGCCATCGAAGAAGTGCTTGAAGCCCCCAACGCCATACTGACCCGTATGCAAGGGCATTTTGAAACGCTTTCGGGTTTGATGGAGGAGTTGAGGAAGATTTAAAATAAATGTATAGTAAAAGTTAGAGGTTTATATCAATAGAAACATTACTGCCTTCTGGATTTCAGCTAATACTTACCATATATCGTAAAAGCAGTTGTCAAATCCAGTAGCCGAGACTTTATTTATTGAGAAGCTCAAAATATGATTTAAAACGGTAGTATTACAATGCTAAATTGGGAATTTATCTGTCATAATTTTCATGAAACACCCCGAAATAGATGAAAGCCAGAATTATTATTAAACTGATATTTTGTTGAAATTGACGAATTTCTGTTGTTGATTAAGTTCCTGTATATTAGATATTTAACTGAATTTCAACAAAATCAGCAAAAAATCACAACAACAGCTTATTCGCCTCAAAGAAAACCTGAGAATCAAAATCATCCAAATAAGTTTGTGTAATTGATTCACTTTCATGCCCCAAAGCATTACTGATAATGGAGGTTGAAACACCACTTCTTTTCAAAACAGTTGCGTAAGTATGACGGGCAACGTAGGTAGTGATGGGCGTTTCGATTTCTAATTCTTTGCCAATAATTTTCATGTTGATATTGACTTGCTTAATAACTTTCAACAATCGGTTTTGAATTTGTGTGGGTGAAATATGAATAGATTTATCAAGAATTGGAAAGACATAATTATTAGCATCAAAACCCGACAACTTACGATAGCCCTCCAAAATTTCAAGTGATTGTTCACCTAACTGAATGGCAAAACGACAGCCCGTTTTTTGTCGTGAATATTCCATAATACCTGATTTAGAAATATTCGACCAGCGAAGATTAGCAATGTCAATATAATTCATGCCTTGATTGAAATAACTGAACATAAAAATCTTGTGGCAGTCGCTCATTTTTGAACCTTCCTTCACGGGGTAGTTGTAGATTTTGAGCATTTCTTCTTTGGTCAAAGCTCGTTTTTTAGTCTTTAAATCGAACTTGGAAATCTTGAAACTATCAAAAGGATAAGTGTAATTTGTCTTTGAGATAACATCTTCATTGATAGCTTTATTGATGATACTTCTGAGAGTTCTAAAATATACTGCCATTGAAGTTTCTTTGAAATTCTTTTTACGCATAAACGATTCCCATTTGGTCAAGAAGACGTAATCTATTTCACGAAAAGTAAGTTTTCTGTCAGGATGAAATTTGAAAAGCATTAGTTTACAATCGTTGTTTGATTTGGCAGTTCCCATGCGTTTTTCATCCCTAAGAGTCGCCACCAAGGCATCAATGTATTCCTCAACATTAGCACTTTTTGTTTTCTTCAAAACAGAATCCACCAATTGTTCGATGGTATATTCCTTCAACTGAAATTGGTACTCTTGAATCTTATCAGTAAATTCTTTTTCAAATCTATTGATGAGTGAAATAGTCTCAGAACGTTTAGGGTGATTCACTCTTGGAAGTTCCTTAGCTTTATCCCAAAACTTCAAAGAACAACTCAATCCAATACTGATATACCTGCGAATACTATTCTTCGTAATCCGTATCATTATGGGGTGTTCACCCGTGGCTAATACCTTAGAAGTAAACAAAACTACTTTCACTGAGGCAGTTCTATTGCCAATATTTAGCTGATTGTTTTCCATATTTGATAAAACCTTGGTTTACAAATGGTTTACACAAATATACAGAATACTCACTAATATCTATAATTTCAAAAAGCTAAAAAGTGCTTTAAAATGCTCTAAAGGCACTTTTCTATAATGGTTATAAGCCCTTATTAATTAATACTAACTGACTTGTAATCAGTAGGTCATTGGTTCGATCCCGATAGAAGGCTCATTTTGAAAGCAGTTACAAATTATTTGTAACTGCTTTTTTATTTATCATTTTGAACGGAGCTTAAACCGAATTTTATTAACATTCATTCCATAATGAACCTGTCCGTATTCTCAATATCAAATTTGCCGAATGAAAGGTAATTTGCAATTATAAGGATTTTGTAGTTGAGAGAATACCATATCTATCTACTGGCTTAGGATTCTATTTCCGATTTCATCGAATGTATAGCAATAATACCAAAGATAGTAAGTGATATTGTTGAAAGAATTTTAGGGCGTGTAATTGAACGATGGATTTTCAATTTTGCTTGAATCAAATGTCTATAATACCAAATTTTAGATGTATTTATGGTTAACCTTCCTTGTTTTTGTGTGAGAGGAAGAAAAATTATTGCATGACTTCACGCCTTAATCGACTCAAATGCCGTTGAGTAATTCCTAAATATGAAGCTAAATATTGAAGTGGTATTTGCTGAATAGACCTCTTGCGAAAGTAAGATTAACGGTCATTAGCATTAATAAAAGTTGCAATTAGCGTAATTCTGAGTCCAAATCTACTATGACTACGATAATGAT
>JALONS010000184.1 GCA_025454855.1 Arcicella sp. | reverse complement strand
TTATCAACAGACTTGGATGATTATTGTTGCTATCGTAAATCTCAAAGTTGCTACCAAACATCTTAAATTTTGCTCTCCGTAATTGGAAAGTTATCTAATTAATAAACAGAACACCTACAACTCACCGCTCATGATTTCATACTAATCACTCTTCACGCATTAATCATTAAACGTTACTCATCAATCTTTACACGTTACACATTAATCAAACCTTTCCAAAAGCCTCAAAATAATATCTTGAAAATATACCCCATTCTGAGGTCCGTACCAATTCATGACTCTGGTTTCATAAGCGTTTAAATCATAATGGCGGTCGTGGGTGATATACCCTACATATCCTCCATTAAAACTGGTAATGATGAGATTGTGTTTTTTATTTCGGGCAATTTTTAGCACTTCGGGCATTAATTCACCTGAATAATCACAGGGAGTGCCAATCATTAAATTATTACCAATCTTCAATACTTTTATTTCGGCTGGATAATCACCAAAAAGTGTTTTGAAAACCCAAGGGCGAAAACGCCAATTCTGGGCAAATCTCACTTGTGGTTCACGAAGATTGAGCGTAAAATTTGATAATGAAAGTTGGTTTATTGTCTGACATTCGATGTTAGGAATGGTAGCCAAAATCTTGGCAGAAAGTCCATCTGAAATACTTTTCAATTGCTGGAAGTCATCTTTCAACTCCTCCCCTACTGGTCCTGCACTACCCACCGCCCCCGCCATAAAAGACGAAAAGCTGTACGAACGATTGAGGTTTTTCATGAGTTCACCGGGGTAATCAGCCGAAAGAAAATTCTTGTCCGCATTCAAAGTAGTAGCATGAGCTGAAAAAGTGGTTAAGATAGCTATGTCTCCCGTTTTTTGTTGGAATTTAAGAATCCTCACCATCGGGTCGGTTGTACCAAGTTTATCACCCACCAAACGATTAAAAACCAATTCTTGAGCATTAATTTCTGCAAAACCTACTTTGGTTTCTACCTGACGCTCACTTGCTTTTTTAATGGCTTCCAATACCTTATCAGCAATAAAATCTACGGTTGCTTGGTTGTAGGCTCCTGCAAATAGCTCTCCAACGGCATTCTTACCCCAACCTCCCAAACTATTATGCGTGTGGGTAGTGCCTACGTACACCTGCGACCAATCAAAACCGATTTTTTTTAATTTTTCCTTTAATGCAATGGTTACTTCGGGCGGAAAAATTAGTAAGTCACAACTAATGATAGCAACGGGTTTACCTTGATTTGACATCACGATGGCTCGTACAAAAACCGAATCTCGGATAGACTGATAGGGCTTTCCCTGACGGTCGCCGTAGCCTGCGGTTGGCGTAGGTACGGAAGGAGTCAAATTCACTACTGCCCAACCTGCTTTAAATGCCTCAACAGTATCTTTTGGTACTTTCCACGCTTGGATGCTCTGGGTCATTTGATGATAATAGTCCATTTGTCGATAATCAGTTCTATCGACAGGAGCAACCGAAAACAGTAGTACCAAGAGACATAAAAGTAGTATTCCTACAAAAATTTTACCAGTTATTTTGAGCAGTTTCATGGCTGAATTTTAACAATAATTTCTTTACATTTGTGAGTAAAGATAAAGATTTATGATGTCAGAAAAAGAAAAAATGATGCAGAAAGCCATCGAACTATCCATAAAAGGAAGTTCGGAGGGAAAAGGAGGACCTTTCGGAGCAGTGGTAGTGAAAGATGGGAAAATTGTGGGGCAGGGTCATAATCAAGTAACTTCCACCAACGACCCCACCGCTCATGCCGAAGTGGTAGCCATTAGAGATGCTTGTAAAAATTTAGGCACTTTTCAACTATCTGATTGTGAGCTATATACTTCATGTGAACCCTGCCCTATGTGTTTGGGAGCAATCTATTGGGCAAGACCCGCCCGAGTATATTACGCCAATACCCGTGAGGATGCCGCCGCCGTCGGTTTTGATGACGCTTTTATTTACGAAGAAATTCCCTTGCCCCTATCTGAGCGTAAAATAGAAATGATTCAGTTGGGACGGGAAGAAGCCCAAAAGGCTTTTATCTTGTGGACTGAAAAAGAGAATAAAGTAGATTATTAAGTAGGGGTTGGGTTTTAGAATGTGGGGGGAGTAAAAAGCATTCATATCAGTCGTTCTCAACTTTAAAGGAGTACTAAATAATTTTGTGTGATGATATTTTAGCCTACTCCAGATTCTGAATGGAAGGTTTATCAATTACAACTCATTGCTCAAAGTTAAAATTAAACACTATGCTCATCAGAATCGTTAGAATGACCTTCCAAGAAAATAAATTGGAAGATTTTTTCGTAATTTTTAATAACTCCAAACAGCTAATTAGGGCTTTTGAGGGTTGTCTTCATTTAGAATTATTAAGAGATAAAAATACACCCAATATTTTAATGACGTACAGTTATTGGGCATCAGAAGAGCATTTGAATACTTATCGTGATTCCGAATTGTTTAAAACTACGTGGGCTGCCACCAAAGTTTTATTTTCGGATAAACCCGTGGCTTTTTCCTCGGAAAGCCTTGAAATAATTGCGTAAAAAATATTGATTTTGAATTCTACGCACAAATACCTCCGTTAATGCGTAAAAATACGTGTTTTTAAAAATAGGCATTTTTGCCCTGCCCAGCTCTAATAAAATTCACCAACTTTGTATCACTCAAATCAATTGAGGCGTGGATGTCTGCAACACGTATTTATGCAGATACTAACACATCAAAATAATTCATACAATGGCACAATCAGTTGGTAAATTTAGCCTCCACAACGGAGGAGGTTTCGTAGTATCTATTTCGTTTGATTATTTAGACGAAAATTTGCAAAAACAACGTTCAAAAAGTGGTTCTAATTTCCCACTCGGACAAACAGATACCGTTGACCCAGGTACTTTGGGTGTACCCGATGGAGCAACTTTATGGCTTCATGCAGACGTAGTGTGGGGAACTGATAATGTGGCTTCACAAGGATTTATTTATCAGTCGGGTGGGGCATTGACGGCAGCTTATACCATCACAGGTACAACTTTGGATAATACGATGGGATTAATTAGTGTATCTTAATTACCTATCTGTCTTAAACTTATTGACTATTCAAAAGTATTTTTTATTAAAAATCCCTCTCAGATAACTCTGGAGGGATTTTTATAATTATCAAGAGTTAGCAAAAGCTCAGATATGGTTCTCGTTATTAGAGTATTGAGTTTAGAAAATCCTAACGCCTAAATCCCAAACCCTGCATCTTTCTACTAAATTTCAAATAAAGACTTTAATTCAGTAGCTTCTGAAGGCTTCATTCTACCAGCCAATACCAAACGTAACTGACGGCGACGTAACGCTCCGTCGTACAGGGCTTTTTCTTCTTCTGTTTCGGCAATGAGTTGTGGTACGTCTATCGGGCGACCGCTCTGGTCAACGGCTACGAACGTGAAGAAGGCTTTGTTGGTAGTTACTCTTTCTTGTGCAGGAATATTTTCTGCCCACACATCAATGACTACTTCCATCGAAGAACTAAACGCACGAGTTACTTTGGCTTGGAGTGTCACCACACTTCCCAAAGGAATTGATTCTTTGAAAGAAACATTATCAACCGATGCCGTAACAACAATGCGGTTTGAGTGTTTCTGAGCACAGATAGCACCTACTACGTCCATCATACGCATGAGATTTCCGCCCATCAGATTTCCCAAAGTATTAGTATCATTCGGGAAAATCATTTCAGTCATGGTAGTCAGTGACTCGGAGGCTAATTTTGTTTTTGACATAAATTTTTAAGTAGGACAGATTTTATCCTGTATTTGTTGATTGAAATATTTAGATGAATATAGATTTTATTCTGTATCTATTTGTTATGACAACGGATTTGAAACCTATTTCACGCTTCTTTTACTTCACTAATTTCGTCAAGATTAACCGTTTTGAAGTATTCGTAGGCTTTCAGGATAATGGCTAAAGCCACTACTGATTCACAAACAGCCACTACAATAACGAACAACGAGAACATCTGTCCTTGTAAGTCGGGGTCATTTTTACTAAAAGCAACCAAATTTAGATTGACGGCATTTAACATCAACTCAATACCCATCAGCACAACGATAACATTACGCTTGGTAACAACCACCGCCAAGCCAATACTAAAAAGTAAGGCACTTGTCAAAAGGTAATATGAAAGAAAACTGTTATCCATGTTGCTTTCGATTTAGGAAAATCGAGTTATACTTTTTTACTCAAATAAGCTGCTCCAATCAGGGTTGCCATTAATAGAATTCCCGAAGCCTCAAAAGGAAGTACAAAGTTGGTCATTAATTGTATGCCAATACTTTTGGTGGTGGCTGATGGTTCAACTATCTCAAATAAATTTGATTGAATATCTACAAATCTGGCTCTGGCAAAAGTATAAAAAAGCAAAGAAAACACTCCTCCTGCCACCATCAAACCTACCAATCGATTAGTGCTTTCTGTGAAAATATTATTCTGTCCATTTTGTTTATTTCCCTTTTGATTCGTGAGCATTACCCCAAAAATCAGCAACACCAAAATTCCACCTACGTACACAAGTATCTGGGTGATGGCTAAAAAATCAGCTCCTGCCAGTACATACAAAGCAGCAATTCCTAAGAAAGTCAGTAACAAGCTAAAAGCAGCATAAAGGACGTTTTTAGACCATAAGACTACGCCTGCCGAAAGGATAGTCAAAATTATAAAAGCTATGAAAATGTATTGAATCAAGGGGAGTCGGTTATCAGTAAACAGTTATTAAAGCTTTTTTTGTGGGAGATGCAAATAATTTATGGTGTATTTGTATCCGAATCTGGTCTTTTGAATTTGGGTTTAAAAACGGGCTTCGCAACCACTGGTTTAGGCTCTACTTTGTCCTCTGAACTCTGTTCTCTATTCTCTAAACTCTGTCCTTCCGTGACTGGTTTCTTAAAACTTGGTTTGAAAACAGGCTTGGCAGTCACTGGCTTTGGCTCTTCTTTATTCTCTAAAATCTGCTCTCTATTTTCTAAGCTCTGTTCTTCCGTAACAGCTTTTGGTTTAAAACTTGGCTTAAAAGCAGGTTTGGCAACTACTGATTTAGGCTCTTCATTATTCTCTAAACTCTGTTCTCTATTCTCTAAATTCTGTTCTTCCGTAACAGCTTTTGGTTTAAAACTTGGTTTGAAAACAGGCTTCGCAGCCACTGATTTCAATTCTTCTTTATTCTCTAAGCTCTGTTCTTCCGTAACAGCTTTTGGTTTAAAACTTGGTTTGAAAACAGGCTTCGCAACCACTGATTTCAATTCTTCTTTATTCTCTAAGCTCTGTTCTTCCGTAACAGCTTTTGGTTTAAAACTTGGTTTGAAAACAGGTTTGGCAGTCACTGGCTTTGGCTCTTCTTTATCCTCTGAACTCTGTTCTTTATTCTCAAAGCTCTGTTCTTCCGTAATAGCTTTCGGTTTAAAACTTGGCTTGAAAGCAGGTTTAGCAGCTACTGGTTTAGGCTCTTCTCTATTCTCTGAACTCTGTTCTCTATTCTCTAAACTCTGTTCTTCCGTAATAGCTTTCGGTTTAAAACTTGGCTTGAAAGCAGGTTTAGCAGCTACTGGTTTAGGCTCTACTTTATCCTCTAAACTCTGCTCTCTATTCTCTAAACTCCGCTCTTTACTAACCAACTTCAACGCCTCTTTTTCTGCCATATATTGGTCGTAGAGGTCTCGTTTTTCCTGTGCTTGCTGAGGAGAAAGATTACCAAAAGCAAAATTGTGTTTAGTAATATCAAAGGTAGAAAAATCGTATTCATGGGTCATGGTTAGACATTCCGTGGGGCAAACGGTCGTACATAGCCCACAGAAACAACATTTTGCCATATCAATATCAAACTTGGCGGCGTAAAGACGAATCGCTGAACCATCAGACGCATATCCAGCAATGCCCGTAGCTTTGATAGGCTCAATTTCGATACAATCTACTGGACATACCTTGGCACATTTATCACAAACAATGCAATCGTCCATTTCATTGTGAAGTTGATAACGACCATTATCAGGAAGTGGGAGTTGCTCGTGAGGGTATTGGAGCGTAACAATACCCGTTTGTTGTTTGAAGTAATCAGGGTTATCTACAAAAATGGGTTTTCTACTCTGCCGAGCTTCTTTAAGGTGTTTCCATGATAAAGAAAGTCCTTTCAAAGAAGATTTTATTCCTTCTTTGATATTTCCAAAATATGTATTGTTTGCTCCTTTCATTTTTACGGTACACGGTGAACGGTAAATGGTAAACGGATTTTACGACAGATTTTCTCGTGAACCGTTTACTCTGTACTGTTTACCGTACAAAGTTACGTTTACATTTTTAACAAAAGAATACTTGCTGAAAGTTTCTGGTTTATAAAACAAATCCCCCACAAGTATATTACTCGTGAGGGATTTTGTTAAAACTTATTATCAATAAGACTACTTGACGATTTGTAGTTTCTTGATAATCATACGTCCGTTATCTAAGCCCACATTGACAAAATACGTACCTGAATTCATATTCTGAACTGGTACTTTAATGCTTACATGGTCTTTTCCTGTTGCTGTTTGATTAAACTCAACGTTACCCGCTGCGCTCAAAATACTTACCTCTACGCTACTATTTGCTCTCATCAATTCAGACGATAACTCAATTGAGCAGTCAGAGCTTGATGGGTTTGGATAGATAGTCACGTTATCACTGAAAGAAATTTCTTCAGCAGCTGGTGCTGCTATTCTGGCAGTTTCAGTAGTGGTAGGAGCATTTTTAAGAGCTGCCTGATAACTAACAATTACTTTAAACTTACAGTACGATACATTTCCTTTGGCATCTCTGGCGGTATAAATCACTTCTGTTTCGCCCAATGGGAATACAGAACCTGGCTCAAAGTTGTAAGTTACCGAAGGAATACCACAATTATCACCTACCGATGGGTGGTCCCAATAAACGACAGCAGGAGTTCCCTGTTTCACCGAAATAGTTACATTTTGTGGACAATCATAGAATACTGGTGCTTGCGTATCTACATCACAAGTAATCACTTTCACGACATTCACTACAAACGAGCAAGTGGTTTTATTTCCTTTTGCATCCGTAGCGGTGTAAGTTACCGTTGTGGTACCCACTGGGAATTCCGAACCTGGTTGATGTGTAGAAGTTACTACTGCTCCACAGTTATCGGTAGCCGTTGGAGCTGTCCAACCTACTATGGCAGTATTTCCTCTGGTTTTGATAATCACGTCATAAGGACAAGCACTTAATACAGGTTTTTCAGTATCAATATCACACGGTGTGGTTACACCAGCATCAATGTCATTATTGGTCTGACCTTCCGTTAGAGTAATTGTACCTGTTTTACCAGTTACTGGGTCTGCATCACTATCTTTATCAGCCGTTGTTGTTCCTTTCGGAGAGAAATTAAAGCCTGAACCGATGGTTGATTTCACAAATTCAACGGTATAATTACCCGCAATCAAATTATCAAATGCGTACTTACCGTTAGCGTCAGTAGTAGTGGTTGCAACTACATTATTTGCACTATCAAATAGTTTCACGGTTACACCCGCTACACCAACTTCACCTGCATCTTGTTTACCATCACCATTCAAATCACGGAAGACAGTATCTCCAATTTTAGCAGGTTTGAATAAACCAAAATCAACGTTGGTATTATCTGTAGTAGTTAATACGACTGGTTTGCTTCTGATGATTTGTCCGCTTACTGTTGTTCCGTTATCTTCATTATTTACATTAGTAGCAGGTGCGTTAGCAGGTTCATACGTTCCTGTTGCCGAACCATTCGTACCCGTAGAAGACTTGAAGCCTGTTGGAGCTGTAATCTCAACTACATAAGTACCTGCTGGTAAATTGTTGAATGAATATAAGCCGTTTGCATCAGTAGTTGTAGGAGAGCCCACTGGATTATTAGCACTGTCTAATAATCTTACGGTAACACCTGCAATACCTAATTCTCCCGCATCTTGTTTTCCGTTATTGTTTTTATCATTGAAAACTAAGTCTCCAATTTTCAAACAATTCACCACTTTTACATGAACTGTTGCCACTGCACTACAACTGTTACCATTTGATACTGTTACAGTGTATATACCATTAGCAGCCGTAGTTGCATTGGTGATTGTTACATCTTTTGTATTAGCTGTAAACCCGTTTGGTCCAACCCACTTGTAACTAACAGTTCCAGTAGCCGTAGTAGTCAGTGTAATACTCACCGTTGTTCCCGAACAAACCGCATTAGGATTCGTTGAAGGCGTTACTGTGAATGGATCTGATACCGTTTTCTTCACTACATTCGATTCTCCTGGGTAATCTACACAACCCGCTCTTCTCGAACATCTGATATAACACGTCGTCTGGGTAATCGCTCCCGGTTGATAGTCTGGCGTATTACTGTTAGGTATCGCTGTATATACATTCTGACCCGCTATGTTCAAAGGACAT
>JALONS010000183.1 GCA_025454855.1 Arcicella sp. | reverse complement strand
ATCATCGTTTTGGGGTCGCCCAATTCGGCAAAGGGAAGATTAGGCAAAATTGCTATTGCACGAGCAAAAAAATGTCTGGAAATCTTTAACCCCACCGAACATAAAATTATTTGTACGGGTGGTATTGGACAGCATTTCAACACGACTGAAAAACCACACGCATTTTACTTAAAACGATATTTGCAGAGAAAAGGGATTCCTTCTTCTTCTTTTTTACCTTTCGCTGAATCGAGTAACACGGTTGAGGATGCCACCAAATCGAAAGAGGTTTTGAAAGCTAACCTTTGTAGCGACGTTACCATTGTTACTTCTTTTTATCATCTACAAAGAGTACAGATAATTTTTGATGAAATCTTGCACGAATTCAACAGAACGTACTGTGGCACTGAAAATAATTGTTCGCTTAGGCGATTGAAAAAATTTGAGAATCACGAACAAAAAGCCATTGAAGGTATTTTACGGAATGGTCTTTATTATTGAAACTAACATAAAACTATGATTAATAAAGTTGTTGCAGGAGCAGACGCTGCCATTGCGGATATTCCAGATGGAGCGGTATTAATGCTCGGTGGATTTGGGCTTTCGGGAATTCCTGAAAATTGTATTTCAGCTCTTTTACGCAAGGGAGTGAAAAACCTAACCTGTATCTCAAATAATGCGGGCGTGGATGATTTTGGTATTGGATTGATGCTCCAGACTCGGCAAGTACGGAAAATGATTTCTTCGTATGTAGGTGAAAACCAAGAATTTGAGCGTCAATTATTGGCTGGAGAATTAGAAGTAGAACTTATCCCACAGGGTACACTCGCTGAACGTATCCGAGCGGGCGGAGCAGGTATTCCTGCCTTTTTTACGCCTGCGGGTGTAGGTACCGAAATAGCAGAAGGGAAAGAGATAAGGGAGTTTCACGGCAAAAAATATTTATTAGAACATTGGCTGAAAGCCGATTTCGCTATCGTGAAAGCATGGAAAGGCGATACAGCTGGCAACCTGATTTATAGAGGAACTGCCCAAAATTTTAATCCCATGATGGCGGCAGCGGGTAAAATAACCATTGCTGAAGTAGAAGAATTAGTCCCTGTTGGTACACTTGACCCAGCCCAAATTCATACGCCAGGAATTTACGTTCAGCGAATTTTTGAAGGAAAAGGTTATGAGAAACGCATTGAAAAAAATAAATCCTTTACGACTAAGTGTTCGTAAAGGATTTATTTTTTATAGTCATTAACAACCCGTCTTATCTCTAAAAATCTTATGTCAAATCTTTTAAGCAACCGAGACACATTACTTACCGTTGATTCTAAGCGAAATATCGCTTTATTTATCGACCGAATCATTATGCTGAAAGGAGAAGGGAATTATACCCTTTTTCATCTCCGTGACGGTAAAGCCAAAATGTACGCTCACTGCCTGAATACTTACGAAGAAGTTTTACGTTCGAAAGGGTTTCTTCGGGTTCACAAGTCATTTATGGTAAACCCCCAATATGTGATTGATTATAATTGTGATGATAATCAATTAGTGATGGAAAATAACCTGACGGCTTCGGTATCACGCAGGAGAAAAAGTGTTTTAAAAGAAGTGTAGTATGGATATGAGGTATGAGATGATAGAAGTAAATTTGAAATATCAACCTTCCATCAACTCATATCTCGTACCTACGACTTGCTTTTATCAAGCGTTGCTTCATTACTTTTACAAAAAAATCGGGACTGATTACCTTCATGGCTTCGCCAAAACCCAAAATCTCTTTCTCTAATTCAAAATTATGTTGAACCCTAATCTGTACCACGATACTTCCATCTGTATGACGTTCTATCACTTGTTGTGAATGATGCAGGGGTTTCGTTTCTACATAAGGGGCATGCTGAGCCACTACCGAAAGTAGTACATTCATTGGGCGTAAATTACTAACCGTGACACCAATTACATCTTTATAAAATTCATCGGGCGTAAGTGCTTGATTTTCAATATAGTTAATCTCTTCTATTAGATTCACCTCCACCATTCTATCCAAAGCCAAACTCGAAATTGAGCCATTAGCTTTACGTACTCCCACGGCAAACCAACGATTTTTAAATTCTTTTAGCCACCAAACATGAAACGGAAAAACGTTAGGTGCGTGAGCTTTGAAGGATTGATAAGTCATATTGACGGCTTTTTTCTGGATAACTGATTGATACAAAATATCCAGAAATGCTAAACCTTTCAAATTGTCGTTTTTTTCAAAGTCAATGATGGGAGCTTTCTTTTTACCTACCGAATACACATGGTCTTCCAGTTTTTGTACTACTTCATTCAATTGCTCAAAGTGAGAGAAACCTTTGAATTGCTTCAACATTTCTACGGCTTCATTCATTCGTAAGAGGTCAGAGTCTGAAATTGGAATATTGGTAATACTATAATTGGGGTCGTCGTAGGTATAGTATTTTTTATCTAAAACCACAATGGGGGCAAAATAGCCCAATTTATCACTCCGCATCATCTGAATATCATTTTGGATGGTTCGTTTGCTGATGGCTTCAATTCCTTCGTATTCATAGAGGGTATCCGATACTTTCTCTATCAAATCTTCCAGTGTCCATTTTCTCAACCTGTTTCTCAGACAAGCATCAATGGTTTTATAACGAACGAGGGCATTGCGATTGGCAGGCATAGTTTGATTGTGGATTTTGGATTTTCAATTGCGGATTTGTTATAAATTCAAAAATAATGAAAATATTTTTATCTACGCAAATAGACTGCGTAATGGCTTCTCAACTTTGTATCGTCAAACTAATAATCACGGTTGATTTACAACGATTGGTTTCTCCCATCTATATCTTATGTGAACCAACTGAGGATAAATTATTTAAATTAAAAATAATGAAAATAGAATACTATGATTCAATAGATTTTGGGATGCTTGCTCCGTTTAGGGAAAAAATGCAAGAACGTATTTTTTGTAAAAAACGCAATGATGGACAAAAAGGACAAAAAACACATGGTCAACTTGGAAAAGAGATGCAAAAGTTAACTTCAGACTTTCAACAGAAATTGAACGAATTTATAGATAACGCTGAAAAATGTAATATTCATCCTGAGAAATTGGCTAATATTCATCCTTTGATGAGTTTTTATTCGTTTAGTTCACTTAATACTACGAAAGGATATATGACCCTTTTTGAAGATACAGATGAGCCACTCCAAGTCGTATCAAATGAAGGCGAATATTTTGAACAATCTTTTTTAGATGAATTGATAAAGAAATGGTTTGAAAGTAATGGTAAAGAATATCCTAAAAATAATGCAGAGACAGAATTTTTCTATGATTATAATTGGTCATTTATTCTTGGCATTAAGAGGAATTGTTTCAATAATGATATAGAAAAGATAAAAAATTATGAGGCTTTTATGTTCAAAGCAAGAATTTATACATTTAAAAATAACATGAAATCCTATACCCAAAATTTTCCTTTATTTGTGGAAAATTTTATAGCAGATTCTGAACTTTATAAAAAGCAAATAAATGAACTGATAGAAGAATCTATATATAGTGATAGAGGTAACATTATTGTAGATCCAAATCACCCTGCTTTTATTTATAAGTTAAATGGACAAGATATTTATCAATTTACTTCTATACATTTTTGGGAGATTTATGATGAATTTATCCTTTTACAAACTAATCAACCTGACTTATTTGGCAAAGGAGCTGAGAGTATATTGAGAGAATTGTATAGAGTTTTTTCGAGCAAGAATAAGATTTATTGGGGGACTTTTGAAGAATTTAAACTTAAAATTCAACAACAGTATTTATATACTGCGAATCACGAAAAAGGTCTACGTTTAGACTTGTTCAGAAATATTTTGACTGATGGTGATTTTGAGGGTGGTATTTGGCATGGGTTCAAACATTTTAAATTAAACGATAATACTTTATCCGCAAAGTCTGGGGGCGGGAAAAACTATGAGGAAAACCATTTTTTTAGTATGTTAAAAGAGGCATTTTTTGTTAAAACTTGGAAGATAGATAATAAAGGTAGGATAAATGTGTCAATCCCTTATTCTACCACTGAAGGGAATTATACATTTGGTTTTCATGAGGATAAATGTTTAGATAATGATAATAATGTCGTATCAACTCTTTATTCTTTAAGTACAGCGAAATACAAGTCAAGATGATTGATTTCATCAAATCAAAAAACATGAACACGCAACAACTTCATCAGCTTGTAACAGATGGTTACATCATGGTAAATAAACATCCATCGGCTGATTTATACATTTATAATTATACCGCCCAAACGCAATACGAAGGTCGTTGGAATGATGTTACGTTGGCTTGTCGTGGATTGATTCTTGATGGGAATAATCAGGTGGTGGCACGTCCGTTTCCAAAGTTTTTTAATTTGGAAGAATTGTCTAATGAGGTGATTCCGAGAGAATCTTTTGAAGTTTTTGAGAAGATGGATGGTTCTTTGGGCATTTCATACTGGATTGATATTCAGGCTTTTATTGCTTCGAGAGGGTCATTTACAAGTGAACAAGCACTGGAAGCTACCCAAATGTTACATACACAATACGCTGAGGTAATACCTTCATTAGATAAATCAAAAACGTATTTATTCGAGATTATTTACCCTGAAAATCGTATCGTGGTAGATTATGGCAACGAACGTAAATTGGTTTTATTAGCGATTATTGATACCCAAACGGGCGAAGAAACCAACGTAGAGACATTATCTGTAACGTCTTCGGATAAACCTTATTTTCCAATCGTAAAACGATACGACGGATTAAATGATTTATCGAAATTAAAAGCATTAGAAGAAGACAACAAAGAGGGTTTTGTGGTACGTTTTAAAAATGGTTTTCGTTTGAAAGTTAAATTTGAGGAATATAAACGCATCCATAAAATTGTTACACAGGTCTCAAACGTAAGCATTTGGGAACATTTAAAAGATGGACAAACGCTAACGCCTATTTTGGATAGAGTCCCCGATGAGTTTTATGATTGGGTAAAAATGACGCACGCTAAATTAATGGCTGACTTTCAGGCGGTAGAACAACAAGCCAAACAAGATTTCAAGGTGTTACCAACCCGCAAAGAAACGGCTTTGTATTTCTTAACTTGTCAATATCCAGCGGTATTGTTCAAAATGTTAGACGGACAGCCTTATGACCAAGTAATCTGGAAAATCCTTAAACCTGATTACCAAAAACCGTTTGCGAATAAATTGGAATATATGTAAAATTTATGTATATTTAAACTACAATTTTAAATATACATAAAATGATTAACAGAATTATCTCTTCTAAACTCATAGAATTTACTAAAAAATTCCCAATCGTTTCGCTTACAGGTCCTCGGCAATCGGGTAAAACGACCTTGTTGAAGCATATTTTGCCAGATTATCGCTACGTATCTTTAGAAAATCCTGATAATAGAAATTTTGCGATTGATGACCCTAACGGATTCTTAAAAACATATAATCAATTCGTCATTTTTGATGAGGTACAGCGTGTGCCTGAATTGTTTTCATACATCCAAACCAAAGTTGATGAAGACAAAATCATGGGACAGTATATTTTATCAGGTTCACAAAATTTCTTGCTTTTGGAGCAAATATCGCAAACGTTGGCGGGTCGTGTAGCGGTTTTGAAATTGCTACCGTTGAGTTATGCAGAACTTCAAAATAGTAATTTATTGTCAGAGAATATTGCTGAAAATATCTTCAAAGGTACATACCCCGCTACCTACGACCGTCAGCTCAGTTCAGACGAATTTTATCCAAGTTATATCGAAACTTATATTCAACGAGACGTTCGTAATCTTTTGGATATTAAGGATTTACGAAGTTTTCAAACTTTCGTAAAACTCTGTGCAGGACGTATTGGACAACCTCTGAATTTGTCTTCATTAGCCAATGATTGTGGGATTTCTTCGCCAACGGCAAAGGCTTGGTTATCAATTTTGGAGAGTAGTTTTGTGGTTTTTACGCTGTCTCCTTATTATCAAAATTTCAATAAAAGGCTTATCAAAAGTGCCAAGTTGTACTTTTATGATACTGGTTTGGCGTGTCACCTTTTGAATATGAGTGATGCCCAACAAGTTGAAACGTATTATCAGCGTGGAAGTCTTTTTGAAAATGCTATCATCAGTGAAATAATGAAAAATAGGCTCAATCAGGCTAAAAACCAAACGCTTTATTTTTGGCAAGATAGCAACAAAAATGAGGTAGATTTATTGGAAGAAATTGGTCAAACGATTAATCTTTATGAAATGAAATATTCCATGACCATCACAAAAGAACATCTCAAAAACCTTCAGTTGTTTAGGAATATCTCAGAAACGGAAGGGATGAATTATTTAATTTATGCAGGAGAAGAAACCCAATTTCGAAGCGAAGGAAAGGTGAAATCTTGGAAAAAAGTGATAGAGTTATGAACATCATTTTTAAAGCCATAGTAGGTAGCCAAGCCTACGGTACAAACACCCTCGGTTCTGACACTGACTACAAAGGTGTGTACGTACAGGCTACGCACGAGTTGGTGGGTTTTGGCTATAAAGAACAGATTGAAATTTCGAAAGATGAATGTTATTTTGAGGTTAGGCGGTTTTTACAACTGCTTCAATCGGCAAACCCCACGATGTTGGAATTACTTTTCGTACCCGAAGATTGTATCATTGAAAAACACCCAGCTTTTGATTTAATACTTCAACATCGTGATAAATTCTTGACAAAAAAGTGCTTGCATTCATTTGGAGGCTATGCCATTGCCCAAATCAAAAAGGCAAAAGGTTTGGACAAAAAGATGAATTGGGAGAAAGACCGAATGGTCAGGAAATCGTTAATGGATTTTTGTTTTGTGTATCAAAATGGAAAAACACTGCCTTTGGAGTCGTTTTTGACGGAGAATAATTTAGATGAAAAACGTTGTGGATTGGTCAATTTAGCCCATTTTAAAGACTGCTACGCCTTGTATTACGATGTTGCTAAACAGTTGGGGTATCGGGGAATCATGGCAGAAAATGGCGATAATATTCGGCTTTCTTCCGTACCTAAAGGTGAAAAAGATTTGACCATTCTGTATTTTAATAAGGAAGGCTATTCCAGTCATTGTAAAGATTATCAACAATATACAGAGTGGCTCAAAAATCGGAATACACAACGCTACGTAGATATTCAAAATCACGGGCAACAAATTGATGGAAAAAATCTTTTGCATTGCCAGAGATTATTAGACATGGCACTGGAAATTGCCCAACTCAAAACCATCATCGTCAGAAGACCCAACGCCCCAGATTTATTAAAAATCCGCAGGGGTGAGATTGATTTGGAACGCTTCATGGGAAAAGCCGAAGAAGACATTCTAAAATTAGAAGAATTATTCAAAAATAGCGACCTCCCCGATGAAGTGAACAAAGATTTTGTCAATGAATTGTTGTTGGAGGTGAGGGAAATAGTGAATAGTGAATAGTGAATAGTGAATAGTGAATAGTGAATAGTGAATAGTGAAAAATGGTAATTGAGAATTTTGAGTTCCTCTTTATTCATTTTTCCAAGAAAAACTTTGTGCCTTCGTGTCTTTGTGGCAAAGCCAAATAAAAAAATGAAAAAACTATTAATACTTCGTGGATTGCCCGCAAGCGGGAAATCTACTTTTGCCAAAAATTTATTAACTAAAAATCCACACGCTTGGAAGCGACTGAATAAAGACGAATTACGTGCGATGTTGGATAGTTCAGTGCATAGCATACCCAACGAAAAATTTGTGGAGCGTGTCCGTGATTTTATGCTCGTAGAGGCGTTGAAAGAAGGAAAACACGTGGTAATAGACGATACCAATCTGTCGGATAGACCCATTGAGCGGATTACACAAGTCGTTCAAAAATACATGAAAGATTCGGGTGATAAAGTGCATATCGACATAAAAAACTTTGACACAACTTTAGAAGAATGTTTGGAACGTGATGAAAAACGAGACAAAAAAGTAGGGCGAGATGTGATTATGAAAATGTACAAACAGCACATTTTGAAAGACGAACGTGGTCCCCATTATCAAGAACAAGACGATACACTTCCGCCAGCCATTATTTGTGATTTAGACGGAACGCTCGCCATTATTCATGACCGTAGTCCTTTTGATGCCACTCGTTGCGAAACCGATTTGTTGAATATCCCAGTGGCCGAAATCATCAAAACGTATCATGAAAAAGGCGTAAAAATTATCCTAATGTCTGGACGGGAAGACAATGCTCGTAGTCAAACGATGAACTGGCTATCGTACAACAAAATTCCTTATAACGCTCTGTATATGCGAAAAAGGGGCGATATGCGGAAAGATGCCATCGTAAAAAAAGAGCTGTATGAACAACACGTGAAGGGACAATTTTACGTACAATTCGTATTGGATGACCGTAACCAAGTAGTTGATTTATGGCGTTTAGATTTGGGTTTGCCCTGTCTGCAAGTGAATTACGGAGATTTTTAATGAGGTATGAAAAAGCGATTTACTGGAATTATTATTTCAGTAAATCGCTTTTCGCTTAGTAGTAATTCTACAAATCTCCTAACTGAGGACGAACAAGGATTTCTTCCAATACCGTAGTGGCTGGTAAGTTATGGGCAGTCCAAACAATTTGGGCAATATCATCCGAAGCAATGAAGCGTTCAGCAGGTAATTCTACACCCGCCCAAGAATCCGTGAGGGTTGCCCCCGGTAAAATACTCGTTACCCGCACCTGATGCGATTTTAGTTCTTCTCTCAACACTTTACTCATCCCCAACATCGCAAATTTTGATATACAATAAGAACCTCCATTGGTATAAGCCGTAATACTTGCGGTAGAACAAATGTTAAAAATATGCCCTTGTTTTTCGGAAATCATCCCTCCTACCAAAGCTCTGGTAAGATGATAGGCACTATACAAATTGGTTTCAATCATGGCTTCCAACGTGCCTTCGGCTTCGTTATGAATTTCTCCCGGTAAGAAGAAACCCGTATTGTTCACCAACACATCTACCTGACTTACAGTCTGTTTCACAAAATTAGCAAAAGCCAGCACCTCCTCTTTTTTAGACAAATCAGCCTTGAAAAAATGTACATTTTGCGGGAAATTATCTTCTGATGTTCTGGCACAAGTGAGTACCGTAAAACCTTCTGCCGCAAATTTTTCCACAATGGCTCTGCCAATACCTTTGGTACCACCTGTTACTACTATCGTTTTGTTCATTATCTTTGCTTTTATTCAAGTTGAAAAAGTTATAAAGTTAGAGAGTTAAGAAGTCGAAACATTGCGAAGCGATGTAAATTATTTACAAACTCAATGCTTTTTAACCGTCTAACGCTCTAACTATTTTAACTTTATAACTCAATAAAAGATGTCAAGATTAGGGAAATATTTTATTTTTTTAGGAAAACTTTTCACCAACCGTGAAAAACTGAGGCAAACTGCTGCTAACTTAGATAACCCTTTCGTACCTCATTATATCATCAGTCTCATCGTGCGTGATTCTACCATTTTAGAATTTGCCCCTACCATCACAGGGATTGTTTTGGCAGGAAAAGTGGGGTCAAATATTGCGGGTGAATTAGGCACCATGAGAATTACTGAACAGATTGACGCTTTGGAAGTAATGGGTATAAATTCCACTTCGTACTTGGTTTTACCAAAAATTATTGCTGCTATTGTGGTTTTTCCAATGTTGGTAACTTTAGCCGCATTTCTTTCTATTTGGGGTGGATATTTGGCTGGTTGGCTTACGGGAGCTATTGCTCCGCAGGAATATATCCAAGGAATTCAGTTTGAATTTAAGGCTTTCAACGTACCTTTTGCCCTCATCAAATCAGTAGTTTTTGCTATTCTTATCGTATCCATTTCTTCTTTTCAAGGATATTTTACCAATGGTGGAGCTTTAGAAGTGGGCAAAGCCAGTACATCTGCCGTAACGAATAGTTGTATTGCGGTATTGATTGCTGACTACCTATTAGCCCAATTACTGATTACTCAATGATAAAATGAATGAGTGAATGAGTGAATGAGTGAATGAGTGAATGAATTGGTTTTACAATACTCTATCATTCACTCATTCTATCATTCACTCATTCTATCAGTCACCCATTCTATCAGTCACTCATTCTATCATTCAGTCATTAAACATCGACACTAAAAACACCGCCTCCATTGCCTCTTTCACATCGTGAACCCGCAGAATATTTGCCCCTTTCATCAAAGCAACGGTATTCAAAACGGTTGAACCATTTAAAGAGTCATTGGGTGAAATATTGAGCTTCCGCCAAATCATCGACTTTCTCGAAACGCCTACCAATATCGGGCAATTCAATATTTTAAAATCTTCTAAATGTTGCAAAAGAACGTAATTTTGGTCGGCGGTTTTGGCAAATCCTAAACCCAAATCAATAATGATGTCCTTCTGCCCCAATTGCCGTAATTGATAAACTTTTCGTTGTAAATCATCCAAAACATCTATCACTAAATCCTGATAATCAGTCATTTGATTCATCGTTTCGGGTGTTCCTCTCATGTGCATCAATACGTAAGGAACGCCCAAACGTGCTACGGTCGAGAACATTTTGTCATCTAATGTACCGCCTGATACATCATTAATCATCACGGCACCCGCTTCAATACATTGTTCGGCTACCGAAGCCCGAAAAGTATCAATTGAAATTAATGCTTGAGGGAAATGTTGCAGAATGGCTTTTACAACGGGTAAAACTCGGTTCAGTTCTTCTTCTTCACTTACTGGACTTGCCCCAGGGCGAGTAGAATGCCCTCCAATATCCAAGAAAGTAGCTCCTTCGGCAAGCATTTTTTCTACTTTTTCTAAGACTTTGGGTACATCATTAAATCGACTTCCTTCATAAAAAGAATCAGGGGTAATGTTCAAAATACCCATGATACGGGGCTGTGAAAGGTCGAGGAGGGTTTTATTTAGGTTGATTTGCATTGTTTAAGTTTTACAAATTCAAAAAAGATTATTTTGTTGATAGTGAAAGTGGTTGGTTTGTAAGGTAAGAAATATCTCCGTTTTTTACATTTGATTTAAACTCATGAAACTCTTCAATTATTTCATCAAGTTGTTTTACAAAAAAATCTTTATCCATTTTATACTGTTTATTTATTTTTAAAATCTCCCCTACGCAAAACTACTCATTTCAACAATCTAAAAACGTTTCAATCCGTTTTTAGATAAATACGAATCATCAAAAACACTCGGAACACTTTGTTTATGAGCATTTTTTATACTAATTTTCACAAAAATAAAGAATAACATGACAACATTAGAAATCAATATTCTCAAAGATGAAAGTTTAATTATAGATGTCTTAAAAGCGTTTGAACACCAACATTTATTAACCTTTACCAATAAAAGTTCTATTTCGTTTTCTGGTAAAAAAATGTCAGAGATGGAATATGAAGATATGTTAGAAGAAGCAAGAAAAACGCCAGCCTATTCACTGGAACAAGCGAAAAAGTATTTGAATTTATGAATCGTGAATTAGTCTTACGTGAACGATTTTTAGACAGTTTATTAGAAATTGAAGCCTATTTAAGCCAATATATTGGTTCAAAAAAAGCCCGAAAATTCCCCAATGATGTCATTGGATTTATCTCTGATATTATCGTTCCTAATCCATACGCATTCGTGCAGTATGAAAGTCGTTTCCATGAAAACTTTAATATAAGAAGAGCCGTTTTTAAAAAGAACTACTGTATTGTCTATGAGGTAACAGATGCAAAAATTGATATTCTAAATATTTATCATACCAGTAGAGACCCAGATGAAGTATTACTTTAATCGTCTTACTATCTCCAAATATAATTCTTTCAATATTCACTAAAACTAACATGGGACTATTAAACGCACTGATGGGAAACTCTTCGGAAGTTTCGCCAGATAAAATTTTACACGAATTTGAGCCAATCCTGATTGAAGGAGAAAGCATCGTGAAATCTTTCAAACTTATTCGTGATATGTTCGTATTTACGAACAAACGTTTGATTTTGGTTGATAAACAAGGAGTTACAGGTTCAAAAATCGACTTCGTAACCATTCCCTACAAATCTATCAACTATTTTACGAAACGCAGTGCCAGTCTGCTTGACCTTGATGCCGAAATCCTGATTTGGATAAAAGGCTCTGAAACACCCATTCAAAGGGATTTTCGGAAAGGTGAAAATATCAACGATGTCTATAAAACCTTGAGTACTTTTGTGCTGGCTTAGGGATTATGGGGTTTAGAGTTTAGGGGATTTATGGGCAAAAGATGAATCGTTCTTCTCCTTTTTGATGTATTATTTAGAAGATATTTTCTGAACCCTTTAATCCTCATCCCCCTTCAACCCCCAAACCCCTTCAACCCTAAATAAACAATGACCCAAACAGAAACTGAATACCGACAAATCATCGCCATTTGTAAGGCATTATTCCAGAAAAAAAATAAAGATTACGGTACATCTTGGCGAATTTTACGCCTGCCGAGTTTAACCGACCAAATATTTATTAAGGCCCAGCGTATACGTTCTATCCAAGAAAAAGGAACGCAAAAAATTGAAGATGGCATCGAAGGTGAATTTATCGGTATCATCAACTATTGTGTAATTGCTTTAATTCAGAAAAAATTAGAAAATTCTGATAAAAATGACTTTTCGGAACAAGAATTGAGTGATTTATACGATGAACAAATTGAGGAAACGCTGAATTTGCAAAAAAACAAAAATCATGATTATGCCGAAGCATGGCGTGATATGCGGGTGAGTTCAATGACAGATTTAATCCTGATGAAAATCTTCAGAACCAAACAAATTGAAGATAATCAAGGCGTTACCTTAGTTTCGGAAGGTGTAGAAGCCAATTATCAAGATATGCTTAACTATGCTGTGTTCTGTATGATTAAGATGAAATTGTGAAAACCCATGTACCACGATTCTCCAGAATCGTAAAACACTAATTAACTTTTCATTAACAGCATCATTTTTGTAAAAACACTAATTTAGCAAATTACATAAATTTATCCCTTCCGATACAGTGATGTCGGTTTTATCCATTATGAAATTTATCGCCCATTTTTCCAGAATTTTTGTTGGTATAATCTTTATTTTTTCGGGTCTTATCAAACTCAATGACCCCGTAGGTACTGAAATCAAACTCGAAGAATACTTTGATGTATTCGCTACTGATTTTCCTGCAATGGCAGGATTTTGGCACTTTTGGGTACCGTACGCTCTTTACCTTTCCATATTTTTATGTGCTTTAGAATTAGTATTGGGTGTATGTTTGTTGGTTCAGTACAAACTCAAAACTGCCTCTTGGATATTGTTAGCAACCGTTATTTTCTTCGGTTTTCTTACCTTCTATTCGGCTTATTACAACAAAGTAACTGATTGCGGATGTTTCGGAGAAACCATTAAATTAAAGCCGTGGACTTCGTTTTGGAAAGATATGATACTGCTATTCTTTATCTTAATCATTCTTTGGCAACGTCATATCTTTGCGGATAAAAAAACGGGAATGTGGGTAGGAATGTCCATTATTTTCTGTCTTTTCTTGGGAATATACGCCGTAAAATTCTTACCCCCATACGACGGACTTCCGTATGCCATTGGGCAGGATATTCCTAAAAACATGAA
>JALONS010000182.1 GCA_025454855.1 Arcicella sp. | reverse complement strand
ATTTGCGGATACAATAAGTTGGTAATTTTGCAACGCAATTTCTAAATTATTATTTTATCAGTCAAGTAATAATAATTTTGATAATGAAAATGGGGGGGGTAAGTAATTGATTATCAATGTATTATAAAAATGATAATTTTCTAAAAATCTATCTAACGGTACAAATTTATCAGAATTATTATCATTTTATTATCAGTGTTTTGATTGGAAATGATAATTTTACTCTTCTACTTTGTATCACAATTTCATTAAGTATCTTCCAAAAAGTAATATAGACAATACAACTTATGCACAACTGACTGCTGATATGGAGTAAAATCATATTAAATACACTGTTAGTTAAATAGTTTTAATTTTTATTTTCGAGTTCCTCCCTCTCCATTGGGAGAGGGAATGAAAGGGAGAGGTATCAAGCAACTGTTTATCAATGAGTTAAAACCTCACCGTAGCGACGGTCGCCCCCAGCCCCTCTCCCGATGGAGAGGGGAGCTAAAACTTAAAGAAACTTAGTTTACATTGTATTAAATCTATTATCTTATATTGAGATATGTTTAGAATAACACAACCCAAAGCCAATGCAGTAGTGGCTACATACCAATTCGTAAAAGCCATTGGTGCTAAAGTAACGGAAGAGACAGTAGAAGAAACACTCAAAAGCCATCCGGACTTCCCGAGCCTTTTGGCTACGAGTGATGCACTGGGTGAATGGGGTATAGAGAATGTTGCCGTAAAAATTACTACCGAACAATTACAGGAGATTTCAACGCCTTTTTTAGCTTACCTCCAGAGTGAAGGAGGGATATTCGTTTTGGTCAAATCATTGAAAAATGATAAAGTCGAATGGCTACATACTGCAAAAGGTATTCAGAAAGAAAGCCTTGATGAATTTCATAAAAAATGGAACGGTGTAGTCTTAATGGCGGAAGCAAACGAAAACTCAGTAGAAAAAGACTATGGAACAAACCGACAAAAAGAAATCATCAAAAATCTTCGGACACCTGTTTTACTGATTGGGTTTACTACATTAATTATCAGTCTTCTATATAAGAATTTCTTAGTGGATTGGCGTTTTAACGTATTATTGACGACCAAACTTTTGGGTACAGTTATAAGCAGTTTGTTACTTTGGCAAAGTATAGATAAAAATAATCCATTCATCAAGACTTTATGCCAAGCACCCACCAAATCAGGCAAAGATGGCGAAGGGTGTAATTCTATACTGAACTCAAAAGCAGCCCAAGTTACCTCGTGGTTAAGCTGGTCAGAAGTTGGTTTTTTCTATTTTGCAGGTGGATTTTTAAACCTCACCCTAAATCCCTCTCCCTCTGGAGAGGGACTTATTATATTCCAAATATTGGCTATTTTGTCACTTCCCTACACGTTTTGGTCAATTTATCATCAAGCCTTCGTAGCCAAACAATGGTGTACCTTATGTTTAGCTATCCAAGCAGTTTTAATAATTGAGTTCGGACTAAGCATATATTCTCTTATAAATAGTGCAAATTGGACAACCATAAACCTCAGCCATGCTATGATTCCCCTTCAGGGGTTGGGGGTGGCTACCTTATTTTGGATTTTTCTCAAACCCATCTTACAAAAAAGCCAGCAAGTAGAACCATTGAAGAATGACCTAAGAAGATTCAAAAACAACCCAAATCTATTTTTGAGTTTACTACAAAAACAAGAAGAAATGCCATTTGTGCCTGCATACTTAAAGCCAGTAATGATTGGCAACCCAAAAGCCGAGCATACAATTACGATGGTTACAAACCCTCTTTGTCAGCCTTGTGCCAATGCCCACAAAACGATAGAAAAGATATTAGAAAGTAATGAAAATCTTAATTGTCAGGTGATTTTTTTAGCCTCTGCGAAACCTAAGGACACTGGGGGTAAAATAGCCAGAATTATTTTTTCATTACCGCAAGAGCAACAGGCTGAAATCCTCACAGAATGGTTTAAAAATGAAGAAAGAAGCGTGGAAAAATGGCAGAGGCAATTAGGAGTAGTTTCAAGTGGGATGCCAGCCAGTGAAGAGTCTATCAAATTAATAAAACACCATGCCCAGTGGTGTGAGTTAGCTAAAATTGCTGCCACACCAACTATTTATATAGATGGATTCAAAAAACCAGACTTGTATAGATTAGAAGACTTAAAAGGCGTTTTGAAATACTTACCAACAATGGATTTTGCAAAATCATAAATAAATTTTCTAACTTTTAAACAATTGAACAAATGCAAGAAGTTTTTAAAAAATTCAATAACTCGCTACTCTCCAAAGAAAATATGAAAGAGATTAAAGGTGGAGATTCAAAAGAAATAGACCCTCTTTGTGTATTGACGGTAGCCGCATGTTGGCGAAGTGGAAGCCAATATAATGCAAAAGATAATGGTAGTGGCGGCTGGAAGTGTTGCTAATAAAACCTTATAAGTTAGGTGAGATTTTTAACTCATCTAACTTATTTTCTGTTTAAACTTCTTAGAAACAGTTTTTACGAATAGTCTAATTACTCTAATACCTGTGTCCAATGAAATTTTATATTACCTTTTTTTTTGTAGCAATAACAATTTCTTCGATTGCTCAGTTGAAACAGTTTGAAATACGAGGGGAAGCTAAGTTTTATCAAAATAAAGAATTGATGATTGAGACTGTATTAACATCTTTGAATGATTCCAGTTATGTCAAAGATATTAATATAAAAAAACAGACGCAATTACCGTTTAATGTAGTCGAAGTAAAAGAAGGTGAGATTGAAATTAAAGGAGAAATTCTATATCCAGTACCATTTGAAGTCAGTTATTACGATGAAAATGATAGCAGTATTGTGACTTCAAATTTCTTCTTTGTAAGTGCAGGCTATGCGAGTATACATATTAAAGACTTAAAAAAAACTTTGAGTGTAATTGACTATGAATTAGATGAATTTAACTCTGAATTTCTTAAACTCAACGAACTACTACAAAAATACAAATTAGAACGCAGAAGAATAGATAACAGTGAAATTGTAACTGAACGTCAAAAAATATTGAATAAATATATAAGTTCTCATCCCGATTCTTACGTGGCTTTATGGATTCTAATTATTGATTTTGAAACAAATGGGTTTAATCCACTATTTAAAACTAACGCAAACTTATTTTCAGAAAATCTAAAAAAAATAACCCCTTTATCAACTCTCCTTACCAAACTATCTAAATTTCAATTATTAAATAAAAATGATATGTTCCCTTATGGGCAGTTGGAATTTGATAATGAGATAAAACAAATCGCCAATAAAAGTAAATACACTCTAATTGATTTTTGGGCAACTCATTGCAAACCATGTATCCAAGAATTTAAGCTACTGACTGAGCTATATTTAAAAAACAAAGAAACTGGTTTTGAAATTGTAAGTATTGCAATTGATGGTAAGGAAAAGAGTAACCAAATTATAAAAATTTTGAAACAATATAATATCAAATGGAACAATTACAATGATTACAACGGGGTTTCATTTAATAAATTTGATGGTAATGCTATTCCCTTTAATATCCTGATAGATAATCAATCAAAGATTGTAAAGATAAATATTAGTAAGGAGGAATTGGCAGATTTGTTAACATTTTAGAATTGCTTTTTTCTTGATTCAATTTCTATCAGATTATAGCTTCAGAAAAACTGATTTAGATAGATTAGAGGACTTAATGGGGTTTTGAAGTACTCCTCAACATTGGATTTTGCAGAATCATAAATAAATTTATTAACTTTAAATTATTAAAAAAAATGAAAAAAATTCTGTTGAGTTTTAGTGAATCATTGATTTCACGAGAACAAATGAGGAAAATCAAAGGTGGTTATGAAGAAGAATATGGTTGTAAAAAATGTAAGGACGATAGTAGCTATCTATGCTCAATAGCTTTTGGCGGGGGGTGTGAGTGTAACGTAACTGGATTGAGCAAAGAATGTGGCGTAATAGCATAACTATTTAAAAAGGTGTATTTGAACCTTTTTAATTATTTTCAAATACATCTTTTAATTTTATCAAATTCTGAATTTTTACTTCGAACTCACGATTTCCAATTCAGAGAAATAAGATTTTTTGATAAATTTATTAGTTTAAGGGTATATCAATACTATCATGGGCGAATACATAAAAAGAATAATATTTCTATTTGCATTTCTATTTTCAGAGACTATTACTTTTGGACAATCTTTTACAAATGTATTGAACATAACTGCAAAAACGGAAAAAGATAGAGAAGTTTATGTTTATACTTTGGAGCCTATTAATAATGCTGAAAAAATTCTATCAATATCTACTTTAGACTCATTAGGAAATGCAAAATTAGAATTTTCTATTTTTCATCCTCAATTCTTAAAATTAAAAATAGGGAAAAAAAAGAAAGAATTATTTTTTTTCCCTAACGATACTACATCAATCATTTTTGATACCACTGAACAGAATGTAAGCTTTATTGGTAAAAGTGTTGAGCAAAATGATTTTCTTTTTAATTCAGATAAATTATTCCAAGAATTTGCATACCCAATTGGGGGGAGCGATATTTCAAGTTTGAGCATCGATAGTTTTTTGAATAGAGTTGATTCGATAAATATAATTCAAGAAAAAAAATATAAAAATTTTTCAACTAATTCAATTTTTTCAGATGAAATAAAAAATATTTTAAACGCTGTTATACCTTTAAAACTATTATCACTAAAAATGAATCGCTATTTAACTTATTATAACCCTATTCACTATAAAACGAGTAACATTCCAAATAGTCTGCTTGATTTAGAAAGCCAAACTCCTTTGAATTCTAAACTACTAAAATCAGGAATGAATAATTATATTATTGTACTTAATTTTTACTTAGAAATTATTGTTTCAAAAGATTGGAGTAGTGTGGAAAAAGATTCACTTAAAATATCCGATAAGTACTTAAAAATCGCTTTTGAAAAAATAAATAAAAATAAACAACCTTTGGAAATTAAGGAATATTTATTAGCAAATTCGCTCTATAATTCTTTAAAGTATGGAAAAGGTATCCTATTTGAGACCTACTTTAGTTACTTCGAACAACAATTTCCAAATTCGCCTTATTTAAATAAAATAAATGAAAAATTAAACGATTGGATAATTATTACTAATAATAAAATTGCTCCAAATTTTACAGCGACAACACATTCTGGGGATAAATTTGATTTTAATTTGTTAAAAGATAAAGTTGTTTACATTGATGTTTGGGCAACGTGGTGCATACCGTGCATAAAAGAAATACCAAGTTTAAAAAGGCTTCAAGATAAATACAATATTAACAGTAAAGTATTATTTCTAAACATTTCTATTGATGACAATAGAGACGATTGGTTAACATTTTTGTCAAATAATCTTGACTTTAAGGGAATACACCTTAACCAGTTAGATGATGATAGAAAATTAATGAGGGATAAGTATCAAATTAGTAGTATTCCAAGGTATATTTTATTGAATAAAGGCTTAATAGTCAATGCATTAGCTCCCCCTCCTTCTTCTATGGAAATTGATGGAAATCTTGATATGTTATTAAAATAGAATATTTACAATGATTTTGAACTGATTTCATTATTATATAATTGCTCTGCGAAGTCAATACTTTACAAATCATTCGCAGACTTTTGCAAAAGTTCAGATAGATATTTCGTTTGTGAGATTTGAAAGAGATTTTGAAATATTTATCACAGGTGATTAATAAATGAAGACTATACTTTTTATAATTCTGCCATATCAAAGCCATTTGTTTGCTACCTTTGATTTTGCCAAAAAACTTCAAAAAAGTGAAGCAAAAATTGTATTTACAGGAAATAAACATTTAAAAGAGTTAATTGAAGCACAGGGATTTATTTATGAAGAACTGACATACATTCAAGAAAATGTTATATCTAAGCCAAGTATATTTTTTGCCTATTTAATCCATTCACTACTTAGTAAAAAACAGAAAAAAATCAGGTATAGAGCATTTTATCAAGCAAAACAAGAAATTGAAAATTTGATACAAAAATATCAACCTGAGCAAGTTTTTATTGATGAATATATTGCAGACTATTACTTTTTGATTAAGAAAGATGTTAACGTATCATTAATTAATACAAGACCCTCAACCAAAAGAGTAAAGGGCATTCCGCCGCTCAATTCAAGTTTTAAACCTACATATTCGGTATTTTCAAATATAATTTGTGAATATCTTTGGATAAAGCATTTGTGGAAGCGTGAGATTAATGAGTTTGTTTACTACTTGGCTTATGGCGGTGTTGATGAAAAAGTATTTCTTTACAGAATGGCAAAAAAAAATGGCAAGAACTATCAGCTTGAAATAGATAAAAATCATTGCCTGAATAAAAGTATCAAAGGTATTACCACATACAATTTATCTCCACTATCCTTTGAATTTTCATTCAGAAAACCTCAAAAAAACGAAGAGTTTTTTTTTGAGAAACATCACAGAAATGAGACTCAATATATGGATATGAACTATACTAAACTAATTAACCATGTAAAACAAATGCAACTCCAAGGGAAAAAGATTATTTACTTATCGTTTGGAACATTGAGTAGTGTTCATTTACAAGATGTATTATTTTTCATCGAAAGACTAACGGCTGTGTTTAGTAGAAAAAAAAACCTTGAATTGATTATTTCAGGTATCGAATATAAACCTAAAAATCATTACACTAATGTATTTACTTATTCATTTATTCCACAAGTTGATTTTCTAAAATACGTAGATTTGATGATTAATCATGGAGGTATTGGCAGCATAAAAGAGTGTATTCAAAATAATGTCAAGATTTTAGCGTATCCACTAAACCCAAAAACAGACCAAAAAGGCTGTGCTGTGAGGGTAGAATTATTAGGCTATGGTTTTAAAGGGGATATAAAGGAATCTGTTTCAGAGATAGAATGTAAAATTAATCGGTTATTAGGTTTATAAATTGAGCCATTTCACCCACTACCGCCAATTAGACGCAATGGAGAGGAACGCCTACCCAGTGCGAACCCACCTGCCTACGCCAGTTTCCATTGGGGAATGCAGGTGGTATAAATTTGGGAATAAATAATGTCAAATTTCACCCACTACCGCCAACTCGACGCAATGGATTGCGGACCTACCTGCCTACGTATGGTGGCAAAGCATTATGGCAAAACCTATACACTCCAAACCCTCAGAGATAAATCAGAAATAGGCAAAGAGGGCGTTTCGCTACTCGGTATTGCCCAAGCAGCCGAGGATATCGGCTTCCGTACATTGGCAGTAAAAATTACTATTGATAAATTAGTAAAAGAGGCACCGTCGCCCTGTATTGTCCATTGGCAACAGAATCATTTTGTGGTGGTTGCTAAACAGCTAACCCCCAGAGGAGGATTCATTCGAAGATTGCTCACTCCCTCCCCGTCGGGGGAGGGTTGGGGAGGGGTTCTCGTCGCCGACCCAGCCAAAGGCATGATTGAGTACAGTACCGAAGATTTTTGCAAAGGTTGGCTGGCAGGTAAATCCAACAACGAAGAAGAGGGCATCGCTCTACTCCTCGAACCAACGCCCCGCTTTTACGAAGAAGAAGGCGAGAAATCAAAAGGCTTGGCAATCGGGATGCTTTGGCAGTATGTTTGGCGGTATAAAAGTTTGCTTTTTCAGTTGTGCTTAGGCTTATTGGTTGGTTCTATTTTACAAATGGTTTTGCCTTTTCTTACCCAATCGGTCGTAGATACAGGTATTCAAACCCGTAATATTCATTTTATTTATTTGGTTTTAGCGGCTCAATCTATGCTGTTTTTGGGCAGGATGTCCGTTGATTTTATCCGAAGTTGGATACTGCTTCACATCAGTACACGTATCAATCTGTCAATCCTTTCAGATTTTTTAAGTAAGTTATTGCGGTTGCCTATTTCATTTTTTGATTCTAAAATGACAGGCGACATCATGCAACGCATCGGCGACCATCATCGTATCGAATCGTTCTTGACGGGTACATCGCTAAATGTCTTGTTTTCGCTTTTTAATTTGGTCGTTTTTAGCTTTATAGCTGCTTTTTACAACCTAACTATTTTTGGTATTTTTATTATTTCAAGCATTTTATATACACTTTGGATAACGGTTTTCTTGCGTTATCGCCGCAAAATGGACAATAAACGCTTTGCCTTAGCCAGTCAAAACCAAAGTAGTTTGATTCAACTTATCACAGGTGTTCAAGAGATAAAAATGAATAACGCCGAGCATTTGAAGCGTTGGGAGTGGGAGAATCTACAAGTAAAACAATTCAAATGGAGTATCAAAATACGGCAGTAGTAAACGGACAGATGACACTGGGGGGAATGATGGCTTTGCAGTATATCATCGGACAGTTGAACAGCCCCATTGAGCAGTTAATCCAGTTTATCCAACATTGGCAAGATGCCCAAATCAGTATCGAGAGACTCAACGAAATCCATGAAATGAATGATGAAGAACCCCTAACAAAACAATTTACTCCCCTCCCCATCGGGGGAGGGTTGGGTGGGGCTTTAGTCTTTAAAAATGTTTCTTTTACCTACGTAGGTGCAGGCAATGAACCAGTTTTGAAAAACGTAAACCTTATAATTCCGCAGGGTAAAGTAACTGCCATTGTAGGCACAAGCGGAAGCGGCAAAACTACACTTTTGAAGTTACTTTTGAGATTTTATAAACCCAATTCAGGTGAAATTTTGATTGGCAATAGCCCCCTCTGGGGGTTGGGGGCAAGATTTTGGCGTTCTAAATGTGGAACGGTGCTTCAAGATGGTTTTATCTTCTCA
>JALONS010000181.1 GCA_025454855.1 Arcicella sp. | reverse complement strand
GTCACCCGTGTTGGGTTTATCAGTTAAAACACGATTGATTTTACCATAATACGGAAGGTCTGGAATGGTTTTTACCAACGGAGCGGCTTCCAGATATTTACTTGGATTGAACGTTGCCCAAAATAAATTTTCGTTGATATTCAGACCATAAGCTCCAGAACCGTAATAATTGCCCATATCTCCCCAACTCCAAGAATCGGGAACTACATTTTCGTCAAAAACGCTACCATCCCCAAAAACTCTTCCTTTTATTTCCTTAATGCCCAAATCTTTGATTTTTTTTGCCCAAATATCAGTAAGGTGCTTATAATCAGGTTTGTTTTTGAAACGCCATGACCCGAGCGAAGGGTCTCCGCTACCTTTAATAAAAATATTTCCAATCAAAACGGAATCTTTAATCTCACCGCTGTATTCTAATGTAGTGGTATAGGTGAAATTTTCACCCATTGCCATCAAAGCGGTAGCAGAAGAAATTAGCTTCATCGTAGAAGCAGGTACGAGGCTTTTTTTAGCGTTGTATTCTACTAAATTTTTATCAGAATTTACTGATTTGATACTCAAACCTAAGAAGCCATTTTCAAGAAAAGGAGAATTTGCCAAAGAATCAATTTTCTTTTGAAGAATTTCAGTAGGAGAAATAACTTTTATGGAATCAGCGGACTGATTCCATAAAAAACTCATTTTAAGTATCGTAATGATGAGTAATTTCATAAATAAAATTAAACTTTATTTCAACACATCGATAGTAATCTTACTATCCCCATAAACCCTTTGCGTAGCCTTGATAAAATCAGATTCGTTGGCTTTATAAATGTTTTCTACGTATTTCTGGGGGTTAATATCAAACAATGGAAAAGCCGTAGATTGTACTTGAATCATTATTTTATGTCCTTTTTTGAAAGTATGGAGGACATCCTGCAAGCGAAATTTGATTTCAGTCTTTTTATTGGGCGTTAACGGTTCGGGTTTTACAAAAGAATTTCTGAATCTTGAACGCATTACTTCACTACGAACCATTTGCTGATAGCCGCCCAGCGTGATATGCTTGGGTGTGTATGGGCTGTTGGGTTCATCACCGGGATATACATCAATCAATTTTACGAAGAAATCAGCGTCTGTGCCAGTAGTGGCGATGTTTAGATTCACTTTTATATCACCGCCCAAAGTCATATCGTCACTGAGAATGTCAGTTTCATATACCAACACGTCTGAGCGTCGTCCCGCAAAGCGTTGGTCTTCACTCATGTAATTCCTCGGCGAGAAGCCCAATATTTGTTTAGGGTCTTCGGTATAGGGAACGGGTTTATTAGGGTCAGAAATATACTCAGCGAAACCATTGGCGGCTACTCCGTTATTTATTTTTCCGTTTGGATTTAAGTAAAAATCGACTTTCTGAGCCGTTTTTACTGGATACTCGCTAAATTCTCGCCATTGCTTTTTTCCTGTATCAAACAAAAAGGCTTCTGGTAAACTCACTTTGCCATCACCAGATTCTTTCAGAAAATGTTTGAAAAATTTTAATTCCATATTTTTTTGGAAATAAGTAGAAATACTATCCCCAAAATAAATATTAGAATGAAAATGATGCCCATTTTCCCGAGCCCAGTCGCCATGCCCGAAAGGTCCCATCACCAATGTATTGTAAGCGTTTGGATTGTATTTTTCTATATTTTTATACACTGCCAAAGGTCCTGTTATGTCTTCGGCATCAAACCAACCCCCAACAGTCATTACGGCAGGTAAGTTTTTAATGTTTTTCAAATGAGGAATAATGCTTCTTTTTTGCCAAAATTCATCGTAATTAGGATGTTCAATGTGTTCTTGCCAAAAGAAATTATCTCCGTAAACTTTACTGAAGTTTTTCAGTGGTGTCATCGTTTTGTACCAATCAAAACCATCACGGGTTTTAATAACGGGAAATTTATCATCGTACCAAGAAGTTGGAGTAGGTTTTATGATGAAAATCTTCAAAGAAAAAATCGGAAACTGGAGCTTGCGGAGATGACGCTTTTAAGGCAGGATGACCGCACAAAGCACCCGCAACGGTGTAAAAGCCAGGATATGAAATGCCGTATTGTCCTACTTTACCGTTGTTATGAGGAATATTTTTGACTAACCAATCAATAGTATCATAAGTATCCGACGATTCATCTATATCCGTATTTTTTGTTTTATTGGGTATTTGCGGAGTCATA
Organism: Arcicella sp.; assembly: GCA_025454855.1. Taxonomy (GTDB): domain Bacteria; phylum Bacteroidota; class Bacteroidia; order Cytophagales; family Spirosomataceae; genus Arcicella. The sequence goes on along the minus strand of JALONS010000181.1, from coordinate 8,322 downwards.
TTCGTCCACGTTCCCTCCGACATCCACCGTCCACGAACGTCCTGATTTACAAAAATAAATTTCTCCCGCATCATGTATCTTGAATAATACAACATATTGGGCATTTCATCTTTGCCGTACGGAGCCACATCATAACAAGTACGCTGCATGACAATTGGATACTGATTAGTGGGTGAAGCATCTTTTGGCGTGTAAACATTGGCGAAGAGTTTTACGCCATCCCGCATCGTGATTTGCACTTGGCTTTTGCTGTAATTTTCACGAATAAATAGTGAATCTTGTTGAGCTACACTGAGCGTTTGTGCTTTGGTTACAATTAGTAAAGTGCTGAATAGTAGGGTGATGAAGATTTTTTTCATGTTGATTGAAATACTTTTTCTATCTGGAGTTCATTAAAAACCGTCAATTTAAAGAATAGCAATCACATATCAATTATTTTTTAGCAAAATAACATTAAACACTCCTTTTTCTGTAATTTAAAATAGCTAATAAATTAAATGAAAAAGCAAACCCCAAAATTGCCCAAAATTCAGGTAGTAGGTCAAAAAATGTACTGCCTTTGATAAATACCGCACGGAAGACTTTTACAAAATACATGGGAGGATTGAGATGAGCCACTATTTTTGCCCAATTAGGCATACTGTCAACGGGGGTATATAATCCACTCAGTAATACGAAAATCATCATGAAGAAAAAAGCCAAAAGTGTGGCTTGTTGCTGAGAGTCTGAAAAGGTACTCAATAACAAACCTATCCCCAGTACACTCAATAGAAAAACTCCTGAAAATAGGTAAATGGTAAGGTATGAACCCGCAGGAATGATATTAAAAATTACATGAGCAACGATGATACCAATCGTAATGGTTATCATACCAATGACCCAAAATGGAATTAGTTTTCCCAAAATGAATTCCCACTTTTTGATAGGCGTTACATTTATTTGTTCAATCGTACCGATTTCTTTTTCTGATACAATATTTAAACTTGCCAAAAAACTGCCGACCATCGTTACTAAAATGGCTAAAATCCCTGGTACCATATACAGATGATAATTAATGTGTGGATTATACCAATTAGCGGAAGATATTTGAATTTGAGGTAATTCGTTGAATTTGGGCATTTGCACCCATTCTTCTCTGATTTCAGCGTTAAAATCATTAATGATTTGACTGGCGTAGGATGTCCCCAAGCCTGCTTTGGTACTACTAATAGCATCAGCAGCTAAGGCTAATCGGTTTTTATTGAGTTTGATTAAATCTCGTTCAAAATAAGGTGGAATCGTCAATATTAAGTCAGTTTTTCCTTTGCCAACTTCTTTGATTGCATGGGTGTAAGAGTTGTCATAATTAACCAATTTAAAGTAGCCAGAAGCAATCAATTTTTGGGTTAATCTTCTCGAATAAGTAGAATGGTCTTGGTCAATTACGCTAATAGATAGATTTTTTACCTCATAATTTGCGGCAAATGGAATAAGAATTAATTGCATAATGGGCATGATAAACATCATCCTAAGAATGGTGGTATCCCGAAATATTTGTCTAAATTCTTTTTGTAATATGAAGGATAAATTTCGCATCTATTGATGGTTAATGTGTGATTTTGAAATAATGTTAATGTATAATAAGCGATATGCTAATCTTGAGAATTATACCTAACCGATTTAGGTTTATAAAACAAAGACAATATATGTATGCGATTGATTATTAGAAATTTACTTGTTCGCTTTTTCGCAAATCGCTTTTCGCTCAGTATAACTATTCCAATCTAATCTTAAACTTCTTGATAGCTACAAAGAGGTAGAACAAAGTCATGCCAATCAAAATGAGGGTTTGCTTCCAAATAAATTCAATTCCTAAGCCCTTTACCATGATGGTACTGATGATGCTGTAATACCATTTAGTCGGTACAATATTACTCATGATTTGGAGTGGAAGCGGCATATTTTCTAAGGGAAACATAAATCCTGTAAAAATTAATGAGGGCATAAGCAGACCAACCAACGAAATAAACATTGCCGTTTGTTGTTTATCTACCACATTGGAAATCAGTAATCCTAAAGAAAGCGTGGTAAAAATATAAAGGATATTGACGGCTAATAACAAGCCAATGTTGCCACGCATAGGCATATCCAATACGGTATAGGCTAATAGAAGTATCAGTAAAACATCAACAAAACAGAGAATTAGATAGGGGATAGCTTTGGTAATAATCACCATTAGGGGACGCATAGGCGAAACCAATAGAACTTCCATGGTACCTTTTTCTTTCTCTTTCACGATGGAAACTGAGGTCATCATTGCCCCTAACAGCATTAATATTAATGTCATTACTCCCGGTACAAAATTGAAGGTACTCGTCAGTTTTGGGTTATAAAGCATACTGGTTTCTACCTCAATTTGGTAAGGCATTTTTTGTTGCCCGAAAAGCTCGCTTTGATAGTCTCTGATGATGGCAGAGGCATAATTAATCATAATATTGGAGGTATTGGGGTCGGTAGCATCACCTATCATTCTTACCTGCGCTTGTTTGTTGTGACGTAGGTTTTCGTTGAAATTGGGTGGAAAAATAATAACCATCCTCAACTCGCCTTTTCTTAAACTCGCTTCAATTTCCGCTTCCCTTTTTAAAACTTTGGTGACAGAAAAGTATCGACTTTGCTCAAAGCGATTCACTAAGTGCTGAGTTACCCCGTCTTTTGACTGGTCTAATACACCAATATTAGAATTTTTCACTTCGTTTGATAATGCAAAACCAAATAATAACATCATCATAATTGGCATTCCCAGCAGAATAGTCAAGCTACGAGTATCCCTCAAAACGTGCCAAAATTCTTTGCGTATAAAAGAGAAAAAAAGTTTCATGTTCGTTGGTTTTCAGTAATCAGCTTTCGGTAGTTGGCTTTTAAAAGTTAATCATGATTTTAAGTAATTGGAATGAATTATTTGATATTGTGTAGTGGCGTATAGCAAACGCCAGTATTTTGCCCATTTGGGCGTATGCTATACGCCACTACCATATGATGACAATATTGATAATGTCAATAAATTGGTGTTTCTTACTTAGATTAAATTATGCCAATTTTAAAGATTTGATACGTATTTTACGGAAGTTGTCGTTCAAAACGACGACTTCCGTTGAGACTCAGATACGCAATATTCTTTTAAAATCAGTATTATTTCGTATTTTGATAACTGATAGCTATTCGCTTAATCTCCTCGCTTTGCTTGTCTGGCTAATTTCAAGAAAACTTCTTCCATTGAGTTCGTATCAAATTGTTGTTTTAAATTTTTGGGTGTATCCAAAGCAGAAATAGAACCATCTACCATGATTGAAACTCTATTGCAATATTCAGCTTCATCCATGTAGTGAGTGGTCACAAAAACGGTGATGCCCGAATCGGTGGCTTCATAAATCATATCCCAAAATTGTCGGCGAGTAATAGGGTCCACACCTCCTGTGGGTTCGTCCAAGAAGACAATTTTAGGCTGGTGCAATATGGCAGTAGAGAATGAGATTTTTTGTTTCCAACCCAAAGGCAATGAACCCACTAATTTTTTAGCTTCTTTCTCCATACCCAGACGTTGCATCAAAGCCGCACTTTTTTCTTTCAATTCTGCTCTTGATAGCCCATAAATCCCTCCGAAGAATTCAATATTTTCTAATACCGTTAAATTATCATAGAGCGAAAACTTTTGGCTCATGTAACCAATCCGTTTTTTAATGGATTCATTTTCTCTGTAAACATCAAAACCTGCTACTTGAGCTTCGCCCGAAGTAGGAGAGAGCAGTCCACATAAAATCCGCATGGCAGTGGTTTTGCCTGCTCCATTTGCTCCCAAAAAACCAAATATTTCACCAGCTTTCACCTCAAAAGAAATAGCATTTACGGCGGTAAAATCGCCAAAACTTTTCGTGAGCTTGTTCGTTTTTATGACTATATCTTCTTTAAGCATCTTGCATTAGTTTTATGAATGTATCTTCAATATCGGGCTTAATGGACTCAATATGGATGTTTTGGTGTCCTTTATTCGTAAGATAATTGCTTAAAAGTTGAGTGTTTGTAAAGTCGTCATTAAGTTGAACGTGGTGCTTTTGTCCGAATGCGAAGCAAGTGATTGTATCAGAAAATCCTCGCAAATCTTTCAGTAATTGATACATATTGTCCGCCTGTACAGCAAACAGGTTTTGCTTATTCTTATTTAAAATTCCTGCTAACGTATCAACATCCAAAATCTTAGCATTTTGAATAAGGGCAATTCTATCGCAAAGTTTAGCTTCGTCCATGTAAGGAGTTGAAACGATGATAGTAATTCCTCTCTCTTTAAGTCGTTGTAGCATTTCCCAAAATTCTTTTCTCGAAACGGGGTCCACACCCGTAGTCGGTTCATCCAAAAACAATACTTTGGGTTCGTGAATTAACGCACAGCAAAGAGCCAATTTTTGTTTCATTCCACCCGATAATTTGCCTGCCAATCGCTTTTTGAAAGGCTCAATTTGGATGTAAATATCTTTGATTAAATCATAATTTTGTTCGATGGTAGTGCCAAAAACGGTTGCAAAAAAAGCAAGATTTTCTTCAATGCTTAAATCTTGATACAAAGAAAATTTACCGGGCATATAGCCTACAATTTTCCTGATTTCATTCAAATCTTTCACCGTATCAAATCCCGCTACGGTGGCTTTACCACTATCGGGGATAAGGAGAGTTGTCAGAATCCTGAACAGCGTAGTTTTACCAGCACCATCCGCACCAATCAAACCAAATAACTCACCCGAACGAATCTTCAAACTTATATTATCGAGTGCTTTTATTGAGCCTTTTTCGTAGGTTTTGCTGATATTTTCAATGATTACTTCTGACATTTTATTTTAATTTCATTAGATTTGTTAATGGAAAAACCAAGCTATGCCTTTCAGATTTCAGAGAACCACGAATATTATTTTTTTGAGAGTATCGGTAAAACAAATATTCAGAAAATAGTTGTTTTTCAACCTTCAGAAGTAAATCCTGATATTGTAGAACTGGCTTTTGGTAATTTAAAAACTGATTTATCAATTGATGTTTTTGCAGTTGATGATAATGAAGATATGCCAATAGTGATATCGACGGTAATTACAACTATATTTGATTATTTGGAATACTATCCTGAAAAAACAATTTATTTTAGTGGTAGTACACCAAGCCGTACCAGATTGTATAGGGCAGCAATAGCCAAGAGCTTGGAAAAAATTGAATCAAATTATCAAGTTTTTGGTTTAAAAGAAAATACCCAAATTGAATCATTTGATAAGCACAATACATATTTAGCATTTTTAATCAAAAGGAAAAATGGAGAATAAAAACTCAACAAACATAAGCCAGATAAGCGAAAAGGAATTCTCAAAAATAGTCAAAAATAGTCCTACGCTTCAAAAACATTTCTCCAAGACCAGGGAGATTCTAAGTCGTATTCCTAAGCATGAATGGGATAAAGTTCTCCGAAAATAAATTTACAATTTAACCTCTCCATACATCCCTATTTTCAAAAAACCGTCGTTTTTGACCCTGATTTTTACAGCATACACAAGGTTTGTTCGCTCATCTTTGGTTTGAATTGTTTTAGGAGTAAACTCCGATTTATTTGAAATCCACGAAATCACGCCCGCCATTTCTTTGTAGCTGTCTTTACCATTATCAATATAAACTTTCACGGGTTGGTTTACCTTTATTTGCCCCAATTGCGTACCCGAAACATAAGCTCGAAGTTTCATTTGTGATAAGTCAGCAATTTTATAAAGTGCTTTGCCAGCGGTGGTCATTTCTTGTTCTTCAGCGTATTTTACTAAAATAGTCCCGTTGATGGGATTAATTATCTTGCAACGTCCTAATTGGTCGTCAATTTGGGCTATTCGTACTTTCAGTGGCTGAGTTTCACTCATTAATCCTCTGTTTTGAATTTGTACCTGTGCTTTCTGCGAAGCAATCTGCTGATTAACCACACTTATTTGGCTTTGGGTACTTTCCATTTGTTTTTTTAGTATCTCCATTTGTCCCACAACATCATCTAATTGTTTGGTTGGAGCAGCTTCGGCATCGACTAAATTTTGAATTCTTTTTCTTTCTTTTTCTAAAACTGCAAATTGTTGCTGTTGAGTTGCTAATATTGATTTTTGACTTTCTACTTGGGTGAGTAAAATCTGAACTTGTGGCGAGGCTTCGTTTTGTTTCAATTTCAACGCCTCAATGCTGGCTTGTACCTGCGTTTTTTGTAGATTGATACCTTCGCAATCAACCCGACCAATTTCTTGACCTGCTTTCAGTTCACTTCCTTCTTCAATATTAAAATTCAGCAACTTCCCATTTGATTCCGAAGAAATAATAATTTCCTCCGCTTCAAAAACACCCGTAGCATCAAATTCATCCTTAGCGTTTTGGCAAGCCGACAAACAACCTACCGAAAGGGCAATAATTAAGTATGATAATGTATTCTTTTTCATGGTCTGTTTTAATGAGTTGTTAGTTTTTGCCGAGTGTGATTTTAAGAATGTTCAACCCTTGAAGTAACTGAATCTGATGTAAACTCAAATTTTGTTTGGCTATTGACTCATTATCTACTTCGGTAAGATAATCGCTGATGGTAATTACACCATTTTCAAGTTTTTTCTCCGCTGTGTTTTTCATGTATGCACGTATATCAATCAATTTTTGGTCTTCCACAATTTGGTCTTGTAGTTTTGCCACTTCTTCTTTCTGAGAAGCTAATCTGAGTTGTAGATTTTGTAAAAAAATCTCTTTTTGAGTGTCAATTTTATGTTGATTTATCTTGATTTGTTTGAAATCAGATTCATTCGTTTTAGTATAAAAATGAGATAAAGGAATCCTAAACGTTAATCCTCCAATAAAATAAGTGGTAAAATCTGGGGATAGAAAATTCAATCCTGGTCGCCCATACCCACCCGTTGCGAATAAATTTATTTTCGGGGCATATTTAGCTTTGACCACCATTTTGTTAGCTTCGGCTAATTCTTTCTGTGCCTCAAAAGCCTTTAGTTCAGGACGTTCAATGCCATTTTCATTGATTAAACTATTGCCTGGTTCTTCAAGAGTAAACGTACTTTTTTCATCAAATTCTTTTCCTGTCAGAATTGAAAGTCCTTTCAGAGCGGCAGATTTTCTACTATTTATTTCCCTTTGTTGTTGTTTTAATTCCAGCAGTCGGGCTTCCAGCATCATGACGTTACTTCGGATAACCGTTCCATTTTGAAGGTTTGCTTGTTGCTTTTTTAGTTGATTTTCAAGGTCGTTTTTTATTATATCAGTGTTTGTTAATTGTTTCTCAGCCAATAATACGCCAAAGAATAGGGTAGAAACTTGTTCTTTAGTTTGAAATAAATTGTTTTCAATATTTTTGGTATCAGCGTTGGCAGTGGCAGAAGCTAATGTTTTCTGAGATTTCGTCATACCACCGTCCCAAATGCTTTGGTTTAGGTCTAAGGTAGCCTTGTACTGGTCTTTCGAGACCGTTGGAACATTGAAATTAGGTATCGAGATAGCCAATCCTGTTACTTCAGACTGCCAAGTAGCTTGTCCGCCCAATGATGCTTGGGGTAGTATATTTTTGCTTAGTGCTTTTAATTGTAGGGCTTCAGTTTCTTTGACTAACGGTAATAATTGGCTTTGGGGATTGTTTTTCATTGCCAAATCAATACAATTTTGAAGTGTAGTTTGTGCTAAACCAGTAATAGTATTGAAAAGCAAAAAGCAAAAAATGAATGAATCCTTTATTTTCATTTCTTTATTGATTTTAAAAATTGGTTAATGATGTAATAGTACCTTGACGTAGTTTTGAATCTCCACTATTCTGCTTTCCATTAACATTTTAAATTGCTCATCATTGGCTTTTGTCACCTCCGTAATCATTGGTTTTGCCATAAATGGAAAGGCACACATACTTAGAACCGAAAGCATAAAGTGTAAAGGATTGACTGGTTTTACTTTCCCTTCTTGTACATCTTTTTGTAAAACCATTATTAATTTTTTTATAATATCCGTTGGCAGTTTCTTGATAAAATTCTCATTATCAGGCTTATTAATGGTAGTTATAACAAATAAGGGTAAAAAGGGATTGTCTAACAACAAGTGAATATACTTTTCGATGAACATATAAATAAGTTCTTCAAAAGAGAATGCTTGTTCAAGTAATTCTTTCATTTGTGGAAAAAGTAAAGCAGATTTTTTTTCAAAAATTTGTTCAAATAATTTGTCCTTATTCCGAAAATAATAATGTAAAAGAGCTTTATTAATGCCTGCCAAATCTGCAATATCTTGCATTCTTGAGCCACT
>JALONS010000180.1 GCA_025454855.1 Arcicella sp. | reverse complement strand
GGAATCTCATACTCATATTCAAATAAAAATGTTGCTTTAAGTATAAAGCATTGAAAATCAAAAAGTTATCTTGGAAAAATGTTGCCTTAAAGTGTATTTTAGCTATGTAAATACATTGGATGATGAGCAATTATATTGATTACACTATTAGGTAATTCATAAATATCTGAAATACAGTAAGTTATCTTGGAAAAATGTTGCCTTAATGATTTTTTAATTAGTCTTACTCCCGATTATCTTATTGAATTAATAAATATGCTAAGCAAAATATGAAAAAAAGTCCTTAATCTAATCATTAAGGATAATATATTATCTTATATTTGCTAAAAATAAGATAAAAACATGATTACTCCTGAAAAAGCATTAAAGTTTATCAAACAAAAGTCTGCTTTAAACTTAACTCAGCTTGAAAAAGAAGCAAACTTGCCCAAAAAAACGCTTCATAAAGCTCTTCAAGGAATATTAAGCCTCAATGAAAAACATTGTACTTTGCTTGAACCAATTTTAAGGGAATACGGCTATGCGGATGAATTATTCTCTAAGGCAAAAATCATTTCGATTGTTAATCATAAAGGAGGCGTTGGAAAAACAACCACGACCATTAACCTGGGTAAAGCCTTGACTTTATCGGGGTATTCAGTGCTTTTGATTGATTTTGATTCTCAGGGAAATACTTCTCAATGTTTTGGGCATTACACACCCGATTTGCAAATAATTGATGCTATTCTTGACAATATCGATTTACCGATTGTTGAAATTGGCGAGAACTTTTATTTATCTCCATCCAATATCAAAATGGCATACCGTGAAACGGATTTAGTCAATTCTATTGGTAACGAAAAACGCCTTCGGAATAAATTAAATCAAATCAGTGAACAATTTGACTTTATTCTGATTGATTGCCCCCCAGCTCTCAATATTTTTACGACCAATGCACTTGTGGCTTCGGATATGTGTATTGTTCCGCTACAACCAGAGGCTTATGCCTTTTATGGAATCGAAAACCTGTTTAATAGAATTTATGAAATCCGTCAGCATGCCAATAATACCTTAATCGTGAAAGGTATTTTATTCACGATGGTCTCCAATACATTGGTACACAGGCAAATGATTGATTTTGTCAAAGAAAAATACAAACATACTGCATCAGTTTTTAATGTTTTCATTGAACGTGCTACTATTATTCAACAGTCGCAGGTGGCACAAAAAGACCTGTTTTCTTATGCTCCTAAATCAACCCCCGCTTTGCAATATATCGAGTTGGCAAAAGAATTCTTTATCCTTTAATGATTGAAACATAATGGCAAAAAATAACTTTATGAATGCTATGATGAAGGCAGAACTGCCCCAATCAATGTTTTCACAAGATGAAAAAATTAAAAATGAATTAATCATTTTAGAGAATCTTAAAAAATTTATTCCTCCTTTAGCTCCTGATGAAAGGCAACTTCTGGAACAAAATATTTTAAAGTTTGGCTGTAAAGACCCTTTACTTGTTTGGGAAACATCAAAAGGAGTTATTGACCCTACAACAGAAAACCCCAATACGCTTTGTTATGTACTGGTGGATGGTCATAACCGCCATGAGATTTGTAATAAATTCAAATTAGATTTTAGAATCAATCTGATTGAATTTCCAAACATGGGAGCTGCTCAGGATTTTATGATTGACCATCAATTGGGTCGTCGTAATTTATCCTTGGAACAAATGGCTTATTTACGAGGCATGAAATACCTTTCTTTGAAGCAAGAAAGAGACCAAAATAACCTTGTTCGAGACAATTCAGGCAAGTTTAAAACCGAAGAAAAAATAGAGATTCACCGTGGTGGTCAAAATGACCACTACGGTGAATTATCTTCTGAAATAGAGCAAATCAACCGTGGTGGTCAAAGTGACCACTACGGTGAATTATCTTCTGAAATGGACTTAGACAACCGTGGTGGTCAAAATGACCACCACGGTAAAAACCATAAATTATCCGAGCAATTAGCGAAGGAATTTAATGTTGGAGAGAAGACTATTAGACGGGATGCAGACTTTGCCAGGGGGATTGAATTACTACCCATAGAAATTAAAAATGAGGTATTGCAAGGCAAATCAACCTTGAAAAAATCGGATATTATAGAAATTGGTAAAACCAAAGATTTTGAGGAAGCTAATCAGAAAATTCAAGCATTAACGAATCAAAAAGAAGACAATAGTAAACAAACTAAAAAAGATTTAAGTCCCAATGAGAAGGTTTTGAACTTGGTGAAACCTTATTTAATTACTGCCGAAGCGTGTGATATGCTGATTGCAGAAATTAAAAGTATCAAGAAGGGTATTCTAAAAAATTGACAAAACAACCCCATGAATAAACAACAATTAGCCGCCAAAATTTGGGAATCGGCTAACCAAATGCGTTCAAAAATTGAAGCCAATGAGTACAAAGACTACATCTTGGGCTTCATTTTTTATAAATATCTCTCCGACAAACAAATCCAATTTGCTAAAAAAGAAGAATTTTCTGAGGATGATATAAAAGCCCTCTCCGAAGATGATGCCGAAACCGTTGAACACTTCAAAAAGAATATTGGCTATTTCATTGCTTACAAAAATCTGTTTTCCACTTGGATTGATATGAAGGCAGATTTCAACGTCTCTAATGTGCGTGATGCCCTCTCAGCTTTTAGCCGTTTGATTAGCGTTAAACACAAAAAGCTATTTGACGGTATTTTCGACACCCTTCAAACGGGACTGAGCAAATTGGGCGATAGTGCTGGCTCACAAACTAAGGCAATTAGTGATTTGATTCATCTGATAAAGGTGATTCCGATGGATGCCAAACAGGATTATGATGTATTGGGCTTTATCTATGAATATTTGATTGAAAAGTTTGCCGCTAATGCTGGCAAGAAAGCAGGTGAATTTTATACGCCCCATGAAGTTTCTTTTTTGATGTCGGAAATTATTGCTCACCACCTGAGAGACAGAAAAGACATTCAAATTTATGATTCTACCAGTGGTTCAGGTTCGTTATTGATTAACATCGGTAAAAGTGCTTCTAAACACATTGAGGGAAAAGACCGTATCAAATATTACGCCCAAGAACTCAAAAAAAGTACCTACGACCTCACTCGTATGAACTTGGTAATGCGGGGGATTTTGCCCGACAATATCATCACTCGCAATGGTGATACCTTGGAGGAAGATTGGCCCATTGATGATAAAACTTTCGACACTTTGTATGTGGATGCTGCCGTTTCTAATCCGCCGTATTCGCAACAGTGGGATTCGAGCAACAAAGAAACTGACCCCCGTTATGCTCGTTTTGGGCTTGCCCCGAAAACCAAAGCCGATTATGCTTTTTTGTTACATGACTTATTTCACGTAAAACCCGATGGCATTATGATGATTGTACTGCCCCACGGTGTGTTGTTTCGGGGTGGCGAGGAAGGGAAAATTCGGGAGCGACTCATTGAGGGAAATCACGTGGATGCTATCATTGGGCTACCTGCCAATATTTTTTTTTGGTACGGGTATTCCGACCACGATTATTGTCTTGAAACAAAAACGGGATAATACCGATGTCACCATCGTGGATGCTTCAAAGGGATTTATTAAAGACGGAAAAAACAATAGACTTCGTGCTTCGGACATCAAACGCTGTGTAGATGCCGTGATTTACAGGCAAAATAATCCGAAATATTCAGTAGTGGTGAGCCGTGACGAAATACGAGCGAATGACTATAATTTGAACATTCCCCGCTACGTAGATTCTTCTGCCAGTGCCGAGTCGTGGGATATTTACGCCACGATGTTTGGCGGTATTCCTGTAAACGAAATTGATGAATTGGCTCATTTTTGGCAAGCCTTTCCAGCCTTGCGGGAAGCCCTCTTTAATCCAAAATCAAGCCATCATGCCGAACTGAAAACTACCGAAATCAAAAATACCATTACGCAACATCCTAACGTATTGAACTATACGCAACACTTTAAGGCTGCCTTTGCTGATTTTGATATTTTTCTGAAAAAGGAACTTTTGGAAAATATGATGGCGGTGAATACCTCGAAGGAGGAAGCCATTTTGAGCGAGAATATTTTTAAACGGATGGATGCTGTGCCACTCATTGACCGATACGAAGCCTATCAGCTACTCAACGATGATTGGCAACAGATTGCCGTTGATTTGGAGATTATCCAAACGGAGGGCTTTGAGGCTACCCGCATCGTGGACGCTAATATGGTACTGAAAAAGAAAGAGGGCAAAGAACAGGAAGTACAAGAAGGCTGGTTGGGGCGAATTATGCCTTTCGAATTGGTGCAACAAACGTACCTCAAAAACGAACTGAAAGCCCTGAAACAAATGGAATTTTGAATCATTGACGGAAGAAGAAAAAGAAGCCGACACCGTGAACGAAACCAAAGATGCTTTTGTGACGGCGGCGGTGGCGAAAGAAGCCAAAAAAATTAATCAGCGTAGAACGTCGGGGAGAACGAAGAACGTCGGGGCAAAGAACGTCGGGGAGGTTCAAAACCTCCCCGACGTTAATGACGATACTTACGAAGCCAAAATTTGCGAAGTAAACACCCTTTTTACCGAAGCAAGCGACCTCTCTAAACAATATGGTTTAGCCAAAACTCAACTCCATCTTCTGACCAAAGAAACCATTGAAAAACTAACGGATGCCCAAATACATGAACTCTTGGCATTGAAATGGATTAGCCCCTTGCTAACGGAACTCCATAAACTGCCCGAAGTGCTGATAAACCAGCTCACGAGCCACGTACAGGCATTGGCGGATAAATACGCCCGTACTTACGCCCACATAGTAACGGAAATACAGGAAACCGAAAACAGCCTGACCGCACTGATGGACGACCTAACGGGCAACGAGTTTGATATGCAAGGACTGAATGAATTCAAGGCGTTGTTAAAATAAAGGTCGGGTTAGTCTAATGTCATCGAACGTTGGGGAGGTTGAAAACCTCTCCGACGTTATAAGTTTAATTTTTCAAACAAGTATCATCATGAAGAAACATACAACAGAACCATTAGAACCCGATAAGATTTATCATATTTATAACAGAGGTATCAATGGAGAAAATATCTTTAAAGAAGAAAGAAATTATAGTTACTTCTTAGAAAAGTACGCAAAATGTATTTCTCCGATTGCTGATACTTATGCGTATTGTTTATTGAAAAATCATTTTCATTTAGCCGTGAAAATAAAAAATGAGCAAAAGATTTTAGATTTTTATTTAACGAAAAAAAACAACGTTGTCGAGAAAAACATCGGTTATAACGTCGGGGAGGTTCAAAACCTCCCCGACGTTAACGTTACGAAAATTATTAATCAACAATTCGCTGTTTTATTTAATGGGTATGCCCAAGCCATCAATAAAGCATTTAATCGTACAGGAGGGCTTTTTGAAGAATCTTTTCGTAGAATTTTGGTAGATAACGACCATTATTTTACAGAACTGATTTATTATATTCATCATAATCCACAAAAACATGGTTTTGTGAATGATTTCAGAGATTATCCTCATTCTTCTTATCATTCGCACCTCAGTATGGCTTTGACTAAACTTAGAAGAGATGAAGTATTAGCATGGTTTGGAAATAGAAATGAGTATGAAAAGTTTCATATCGGGAATCAAAATTTAAACCATCTTGATAAATTTAATATTGAATTTGAATAAGAAAACGTCATCGAACATCAGGAAAATATCGTCGGAATAACGTCGGGAATAACGAATAACGTCGGGGAGGTTTTAAACCTCCCCGACGTTGAAAGACCGAAAAATATAAACTAATATGAAAAACAAAAAACCAGCCGTTCGTTTTAAAGGATTTTTGGAGGAGTGGGAGGAGAAAACTTTGGGGGAAGTTAGTGATTCATTTGGATATGGATTAAATTCAGCAGCAAAAGAATACGATGGAATTAATAAATATATTCGTATTACAGATATAGATGAAGATTCCAGAAATTTTATTCTAAATGGCTTGACATCGCCCGATACAGATTTAAGTGTAGCTGAAAATTACCAATTAAAATTAGGAGATATTTTATTTGCTCGTACAGGTGCAAGTGTAGGAAAAACATACATATACAAAGAAGAAGATGGATTAGTCTATTTTGCAGGTTTCCTTATAGGGCAACCGCACCAAATTAGGCACTTTTTAGAATTTCAATCATGAAACCGTCATCTCTTGCTGCTTTCTTGCGTTTTCTTTTCAAACTTATCTTGCTGGGTTCATGTGTCAGTAAAAAGAGTCCAAATTTTCGAAAAATATTTAGGTTTATCGGACCGTTGTCTTTTCTGACTTTTGAATCATCCTCTCTAAAAGTTAAATCTAAATGCCAGTGGAGTCCATTCTCAATACCCCAATGCTCCCTTATTAGATTAGCATATTTTTGGGGAGAATCATCTTTTAAACTGCTGATATAGATACGTTTATGTGTACTTTCTTTATTGTTTACCATTCGAGTAGATTCTACTAAAACGATAGAATTTAATTGCTCCCAACTATCGGCGGCATCCAAATAATCTACTCTTTTTGTAGCATAAACGACCCTTTTTTCTCCCCTTCCGTGGTCTTTATTAATCTGTTGAACACAAGGTAATTGTGACTTATTTTTTTCTAAATACTCATTGATTTGTTGAAATAACTCTCCCTGATTTTCTTTCAAGGCAATGAGGTAGTCCGCTTGCTGGTCAATAATCTTTTCAGCAATCACTTTCTGACAACCTATAGCATCAATTGAGATGATACCATCTTCACAATCTAAATCGTCTAATAGAAGAGGAATAGCCGTTATTTCATTGGACTTTTTATCCACTTGTACTTGTCCAAAACTGATACTTTCTTCTGATAACCAAGCACTTACCACTTGAACTGTGGCGTGCTTCTTGCCAAAAAGAATAGTCCCTCGCATCTCTTTCCCATCTATTCGAATATGTTTTTGCTCTACCGTTTCAAGTACTTCTTTACACGCTGACCGCAAACTCTTTTCTAATTCTGTGGGTTTTAAAAAGCGAGTAACACGGCTCAATGTATCTTCCGAAGGAATCCCCTCAAGTAAAAATAATCCCAGTTCTTCTTTTAGAAATGTCTCCTTATCTTTTGCATAATCTTCAATTTCTGTAAAATCATTACAGTCGGCTAAGGTACCAAGAAGTACGATGATTAAAATATCGCTTAATTCATGCAAGCAACGACCTTTGACCCGAAAATCCTTAACTTCTGTAAAATGTTTTTGTAAGTTCATCCAGCAAAAGTACAAAAATTAACAAAAACGCCCCATTTGGTGCAGTAGCCCTAGTTTCCTTATTAGAGGAAGATTTAAGAAAGATGTAAATACTATATTTGTATTTCAAAATACATTAACATCAGAATATGAAAAATTTATAAGATTAACTTCACAACGTTCGGGACAACCTGGAATTAATGCCCAAGAATATAGTAGTTTTAGCTTAAAACTCCCCCATTTCCAAGAACAAACCCAAATAGGCAATTTTTTTAAAAACCTTGATAGCCTTATTACACTCCATCAACAGAAGTATGATAAGTTGGTGGTTTTGAAAAAAGCGATGCTTGAAAAAATGTTTCCCAGAAACGGGGCGGCTGTTCCTGAAATCCGTTTTAAGGGCTTTTCGGGGGATTGGGTGGAGAGGAAATTGGGGGAGGTTGCACCATTACAAAGAGGTTTTGATTTACCTAAGAGTAAGATGAAAGAAGGTAAATATCCTGTTGTAATGTCAAATGGCATTAATGGTTATCATTCTGAATTTAAGGTAAAATCTCCTGGTGTTGTGACTGGACGTTCAGGAACGATTGGCAATCTTCACTATGTAGAAACTGATTATTGGCCTCATAATACGGCGTTATGGGTTACTAATTTCAAGGGAAATAACCCACTTTATGTTTATTATATGTACATCAAACTGGATTTAAAGCGTTTTGGTACTGGTAGTGGAGTACCAACATTAAATAGAAATGATGTACATGATACTTTAATAAGCATTCCAACCCCAGAAGAACAAACCCAAATAGGCAATTATTTCAAAAATCTTGACCACTTGCTTACTTTGCGTCAAGGGGAATTGGAGAAGTTGCAGCATCTTAAAAAAGCCTTGTTGGAGAAGATGTTTGTGTAAGTCAACGAACGTTTACGAACGTCGGGGAGGTTTTAAACCTCCCCGACGTTACTACGTTACTCCCCGACGCTAAACAGCAGTACAATTATCAAAACTTACATTTTTTGTAAGTTTTGATAATTTGTGTATCTTCTGAAACATTCTTTAACGTACAAAAATGAAACGTTTGTGTAAGTCAGCGTGATAAAAAATACTTGACTTACCAATAAACCTCTTAATTTTCGTAAATTTATTATCGCATCGGCGTTCCGATCAATATTTCGACCCTATCAGGGTTAGATTGCCATGAACAAAAAACTAATTCGATTCGACTGGGCAGTAAAGAAATTGCTACGAAATAAAGCTAATTTCGCCATTTTAGAGGGATTTCTAAGCGAATTACTCTTTGATGACATTCGTATTGAAAAAATATTAGAGAGCGAAGGAAATCAAGAAACCGAAGACGACAAGTACAATCGTGTGGATATTCTAACGCAAAATTCTAAGAACGAATTGATTATTGTTGAGATTCAGAACACGTATGAGATTGACTTTTTTCACCGAATGGCTTTTGGTGCGTCAAAGGCTCTGACAGAAAACTTGTCGTTAGGACAAGCCTATTCAGAAATTAAAAAAGTAATCTCCATCAATATTGTTTATTTCGACCTCGGGCAAGGACAAGACTATGTCTATAAAGGTAGTACCAACTTTTTGGGGCTTCATGAAAAAGACACGCTTACCCTTTCCGACAAACAGAAAATAGCCTTTTCAAAAGAAAAAGTTTCGGACATTTTCCCTGAATTTTATATTATCAAAGTCAATAAATTCAACGACGTTGCCAAAGACACTTTGGATGAATGGGTTTATTTCTTAAAAAATAGTGAAGTAAAAGATGAGTTCAAGGCAAAAGGACTCAAAGAAGCAGGTGAAGTTTTAGACTATATGCGACTTCCACAAGACGACCAATTTAGTTATAACCGTTATTTAGACTATTTGCACTACAAAGCGAGTGAGATTTTGACGATAAAAGATGAGGAAAAATGGAGAATAAAAGAAGCCGAAGAAACAGCACGACAAAGCGAAAGACAAAATAGAAACATAGAAATTGCTAAAAATGCCATCATTAAAGGGGCTGATAATCAATTCATTGCAGATATTACGGGGCTTTCTTTGAGCCAAATTGAAGAAATCAGAATTGATTTGGACAAAAAATAGTCATATCCAATAATGCGAGATATTGGATAAAAAAATCCAGCTAAACCACCTAACTACCCAAGAACCAAAGCACCATGATATTTTCATCAGAAGCCGCCTTTGAAAAAGCATTGATAGAAGTCCTTACTCAGAAAGGATGGGAACACGAAATTATACAATACCCTACGGAAGAAGATTTGCTGAAAAACTGGGCAAATATTCTTTTTGAAAATAACCGAGACATCGACCGCCTAAACGACTATCCACTCACAGACGGGGAGATGCAACAGATTTTAGAGCAAATTAATGCTTTGAAAACGCCCCTGAAACTCAATGGTTTTATTAATGGCAAGAGTGTATCCATTACCCGAGATAATCCAGAAGATACGCTACATTTTGGCAAAGAAATTAGCCTAAAAATCTACGACCGCCGAGAAATAGCCGCAGGACAAAGCCGCTATCAAATAGCCCGACAACCCAAATTTAAGAGCCAGTCCAAGATTTTGAACGACCGCCGTGGCGATGTGATGCTACTCATCAACGGAATGCCCTTGATACACATTGAATTGAAAAAAAGCGGTATTCCCGTGAGCCAAGCTTATCAGCAGATTGAAAAATATGCTGTTTCAGGAATTTTTTCGGGTTTGTTTTCTTTAGTTCAAATCTTTGTAGCCATGAACCCCGAAGAAACCGTATATTTTGCTAATCCTGGGGCTGAGGGCAAATTCAACAAAGATTTCTATTTTCATTGGGCAGATTTCAACAACGAACCGCTCAATCATTGGAAAGACATTGCATCGTTGTTGCTCTCCATCCCGATGGCACATCAATTGATTGGATTCTATACCGTAGCAGATGCCACCGACGGCGTACTGAAAGTAATGCGAAGTTATCAGTATTATGCTGCCAACGCCATCAGCGACAAAGTTTCTAAGACCAACTGGAAAATCAAAAACCTTTTGGGTGGTTATGTTTGGCATACCACGGGTTCGGGTAAAACCATGACCAGTTTCAAGTCTGCTCAACTGATTGCCAACTCAAAAGATGCCGATAAGGTGATTTTTTTGATGGATAGAATTGAACTTGGTACACAGTCCTTGATAGAATATCGAGGTTTTGCCGATGAAAACGAAGACGTACAAGCCACTGAAAACACCAGTGTTTTAGTAACTAAACTCAAAAGTGACGACCCCGCCAACAGATTGATTGTGAGTTCCATCCAGAAAATGAGTAACATCAAAGATGAAACCGAGTTTTTGAATGCTCATGATATTGAATTGATAAACAAAAAAAGACTGGTTTTTATCATAGACGAAGCTCATCGTTCCACCTTTGGTGATATGCTCATTGTCATCAAAGCAACTTTTCCGATGGCTATGTTTTTTGGTTTTACGGGTACGCCCATTCAAGACGAAAACCAGAAAAAGATGAACACCACTTCATCGGTATTCGGTAATGAATTGCACAGATACAGCATCGCCGATGGCATCAGAGATAAAAACGTATTAGGATTTGACCCTTACAAAGTGCTGACGTATAGAGATAGAGATTTACGCACTGCCATTGCCTTAGAAAAAGCCAGAGCCAGAACCGAAGCCGAAGTATTTGCGAACCCCAGAAAAACCGAAATTTTCAACGAATTTATGCGGCTGAATATGGCGGGGCATATCAACAATGCAGGGGTATATGTGAGAGGTATTGAAGACTACGTTCCGACCACGCAATACGAGCGGATAGAACACCAAGCAAAAGTAGTAGAAGATATATTGGATAATTGGTTGAGGATTAGTCAGGGCAATAAATTTCATGCCATTTTTGCCACCAGTAGCATCGCCGAAGCCATAGAGTATTATGATTTATTGAGAACCGCAAAGCCCGATTTGAAGGTAACGGCTCTGTTTGATCCCAATATTGATAATAACGGAAGCGGAACGTTCAAAGAAGCGGGATTGGTTAAAATTATGGAAGATTATAACCTTCGCTATCAACAAGATTTTACGTTTGCCAGCCATGCAAAATTTAAGAAAGATATAGCGGCACGGCTCGCCCACAAAGAACCATACCTACGCATAGAACGTACACCCGAAAAACAAATTGATTTACTGATTGTAGTGGACCAAATGCTCACGGGTTTCGATTCTAAATGGATAAATACGCTGTACTTGGATAAGGTATTGAAATATGAAAATATTATTCAAGCCTTTTCAAGAACCAACCGCTTGTTCGGACCCGACAAACCCTTTGGCACAATTCGGTATTATCGCTTTCCGCACACGATGGAACGCAATATTGAAAATGCCGTAAAGCTGTATTCTGGAGATAAGCCTATTGGTTTATTTGTGGAGCAATTGGAGTTTAATCTGATAAGGCTCAATAGTATCTACGATGAAATTAACCAACTGTTTCATAATGCTGAAGTTGCTAATTTTGAAAAACTGCCTGACGACTTGAATGAACGGGGTGTTTTTGCCAAACTTTTCAAAGAGTTTAACACCTACTTGGAAGCCGCCATGATTCAAGGTTTTAAATGGAGTCAGTCGGAGTATATATTTAGAAAAGGAAAAGCAAAGCGGGTCATTACGATGAATTTTGACGAAACGACCTATCAAATTTTATTACTACGTTACAGAGAGTTATTCAACGGCGGTGGTGGCGGTGGTTTTGACGAAATGCCTTTTGAAATAGAAGGTTATTTGATGGAAATAGATACAGGAAGAATAGATGCCGATTATATGAATTCTCGTTTTGAAAAATTCCTCAAAACCCTAAAAAATGAAGATACTGACAGCGAACATACTCAGCAAACCTTAGACGAGCTACATAAATCTTTTGCATCACTCACCCAAGAGGAGCAAAAGTTTGCCAATATATTTATACACGATGTTCAGAGTGGTAATGTTACGGTAGAAAGCGGTAAGACTTTCAAAGAATACATAACAGCCTATCAGTTTGATGCTAAAAATGCCGAAATCAACCAACTGATAAAAGCGTTTGGTTTAGACGAAACTAAGCTCAGAAATATGATGATTACCCATATTAACGAATCGAATATTAATGAATTTGGACGTTTTGATGATTTGAAAAACACCGTAGATAAAACCAAAGCGAAAGCGTATTTTGAAGCATTAGAGAATCAAACGATTCCACCATTTAAAGTAAATATCAAAGTGCATAATCTGTTGCAGAGTTTTATTATTCAGGGCGGTTTTGAGGTATAATTATCTTACAAGTTTTTCAAAATATTATTAGCGAATGGTTCCATATCCAAAACGGTCATGAAAGTGTCTAAAAATTGCTTGTTACTAAGTTAGTACTATCTTACTACTAAGTTGTTACTACTTTATTACTAAGATGTTATTAACTTATCACAAAAACGCTGTTTCGAGCGATTTTAAGCGAAAAGTATTGAAATTTTTAAAAGGTTCAAAAGGCAAGCGGTGTTATTGTTATCACACTAACGGCTCACAAGATTCGTATTCTCAAAAACAACAACAGGGTCTCATCAAAAATAACAAAAAACTTCTGCAAGGTGTCATTTAAGAAGTCCAGAAAGGCAGTTTCTTATTTTCCTCACGATTTGGCTGGTGATTATTAGCGAAGAATAGAGTTAAACTCTGTTTAAAATCATGGATGATTTCGGGAGAGATTTATCGGGCTTTAAGGTGGTTGTTTTTATACCAT
>JALONS010000179.1 GCA_025454855.1 Arcicella sp. | reverse complement strand
TGATTTCTTGATTCAGCATACACTTCCTCATAAACATTCAGAATTAGGAGCAAGTATTGCCGTTGGGGATGTAAATAATGATGGGCTGGATGATATTTTTATTGGGGGTTCAGCTCATAAAAAAGGAGTATTTTTTTTACAAAACGTTCGTAATCAATTTATTAAGAAAGAATTCATTGAAAAAGACGAAGAAGATATAGGCATATTATTAGTGGATGTGGACAATGATAAAGATCTTGATTTATACTGCGTTAGTGGTAGTTCGGAATTTACCATCAATTACAGTCGTTATCAAGACCGAATATATTTGAATGATGGAAAGGGCAATTTTTCGTTGTCTAAAACAAATTTACCCATCACTAAATCAAGTGGAAGTTGTGTAACCGCCTGTGATTTTGATAAAGATGGCGACCTCGATTTGTTCAGAGGAGGAAGGATTCGTGGTACTGAATATCCACTCATTCCTGAAAGTTATCTCCTGCTCAACAACGGTAAAGGTAATTTTAAAAATATAGCCCCTGCTTATTGCCAAGCATTATCTAATACTGGTATGGTTACTTCAGCTTTGTGGACTGATTATGACCATGATAATTGGACGGATTTAATCGTTTTACTATTTATAAAAATAATGCAGGAAAATCGTTCTCATTAGCTACCGCTAAAGGGCTGGAAAAGTCTGATGGCTGGTGGAATAGTATTGCGGGAGGAGATTTTGATAATGATGGCGATACCGACTATATTTTAGGTAATTTGGGCTTGAACTCCAAACTAAAAGCATCTGTTAATCAGCCCGTTACAGTCTATGGAAAAGATTTTGACGACAACGGTGTATTCGACCCACTTCTAATGGTTTACAACAACGGCAAAGAATACTTGGTACATCCTCGGGGAGCATTAATTGACCAACTTATTGCTATGCGAAAACGATTTAAAAGTTTCAAAGAATACGGTGAGACCGTTTTTGAAAACGCCATTCCTGAAACCGATTTGAAGGGAGCTATAAAAATGCAAGCATATTGTTTTGAAAGTTCATACCTCGAAAATAAAGGCAGTGGGAGTTTTCTTCGTAAAGCCTTACCAATCCAAGCTCAGTTTTCACCCGTGTACGGAGTTATTGTAAAAGACCTCAATCAAGACGGTAATTTAGACGTTTTATGTGTGGGTAACGACTACGGTACAGAAGTACTCACTGGCAGATACGATGCGGGTATTGGTAATTATCTGGTGGGAGACGGCAAAGGAAACTTTCAAAATGTGTCTGTTACCAAAAGCAATTTCTTTGTAAAAGGCGATGCCAGAGCTTTGGTGAATATCACGCTGAAAAACGGTGATAATCTATATTTGGTATCTCAGATTAATGGTAAACTACAAACTTTCAAACAAAGAAAAAATATGGCTACTATTCTGAAAGATAGAAAACGTAAAGAGGAAATATACATTGGTAGCGGATATTTATCCCAACTAAGTCAGAGCAAGTAAACTTGTCAAAAAGTTAGGACACTAAAAATGCTGAAATGTACCATTTCAGCATTTTTAGTGTCCAATAGAATAATTTTAGTTTACCATTTATACCCTACGGTAAGTGATAACATTCTTGGGGCGATGGGATTTACCGAGTTATCATCGTGAATATTATAACTCATTTCATTCAGAATATTTGATACTTTTCCTCTAACCGAAAACTTCGAGAAATTATAACCCGCACTCAAATCTATCTGTGTGTAAGCATTGACAGGTATTAATTTAAAAACATCATTTGCCACCGTCAGACGGGTAGAGCGTCCCGCAAATCTTTCACCAAAATACATGGCGGTCAAACCCAAATTCAAACCTTTCAATTTGGTATCAGAGAAAGTGTAATAAATACTGGCATTAGCCGTGTGATTCGGATTGTACCGTAACAAACTATTGATAATGTAAATGTTACTTTCTGTGTAACGAGTTTCATTGTAACTATATCCCGCCATCAAAGAAAACCCTAAAAATGGTTTACTCTTAATATCTACCTCTAACCCTTTACTGGTTACTTCTCCCGCCAATTCTCTGATATTTGCATTGGTATTGCCATTTGCTAAACTGGTTTGAGCCAAATTACTATTCACAATTTGGTAAGCCGTGATATTAGCCGAAAGGAGTCCAGTGAATAATTCGTTTTTCATACCCACTTCGTATTGATTAATGAAAGAAGGTGGTAAAGCCGCCCCCGAAATATCAACACCCGTATTCAAAGTGAAGGAGTTTGAATAACTACTAAACAAAGACATTTTTTTAGTAGGCTGATACACCAATCCGAAACGTGGTGTAAAAGCTCCGTCGAATGTAGCAGATTCTACCGTTTTGTTCGTAGAAACGGTCAGAACACTACTTTTTGTTTCTTGATAGCTATAACGAACACCCGCTAAAAACTTTAATTTATCCGTCAAAGTTATTAAATCTTGTACATAAATACCTGCCCGATTGATAGGAGCAGAAGTAATGGTATTTTTATTCAAATTAGGAATATCAGTTCTTGAAGTATATAAATTAGGCTGATAAATATTAGTGGAGTCATATTTAGCCAATGCTACATAAGCCGTTGTTTGGGTATTATACTTATCTACATCAGCTCCGAACAATACATTGTGCCCGATAGAACCCGTAGTAAACTGACCCGTTAAGTCAATTTGAGCCATGAAGTATTTTTCCTCTACTTGCGAGCGTTGTAAACCTCTTATCCATTTTCCAGAAGTGGCAATGGTAGTAGGGCGAGCATTCGCAAATAAATCACTCTCATAGGCACGGTACGCTCCTACACCCATAAGTTTCCAACTATCATTTAGCTGATGCGAAATGGTAACATTAGCAGATTTTTGAGCAATATCGTAGTACGACCAATTGACACCAATAAAGCGTTCACGAGGGATATTAGCGATGGTATAATTAATCGCTCCAATCCCAAAATCAGCCGTTCTGCGGTCTTTCATATAATCACCCTCCAATAGAATTTCAGTTTTATTACTCAATTTGAATAAAAGTGAAGGATTGACATAAATACGTTCCGAATTAACATTTTCACGGAAACTGTTTCCTTTTTCGTAGGTAGAGTTTATTCTGTAAGCTACTTTTTTACTGCCCAAAACCGAACCGTATATATCAACGGTTGGTTTATAAAAATCAAAGCTACCCAAACGCATAGATACTGCTCCACCTGATTCAAATTTTGGTTTTTTCGTTACTAAATTCAAAATCCCACCAGCGGCTACGTTACCAAACAAAATGGCAGTACTGCCTTTCATGACTTCAACTTTCTCGATTGAAGACATCTCAGGCATCGTTCCGTTAAAATATCTCGCTCCGTTTTTAAAAGTATTTGAACTACTGAAAGCAAAACCACGCCCTGCAATTTCCTCTTGATAACCACCTGTATTTCCCATTACATAAATTCCGTTGGCATTCATTAGGGCATCGCTCAAACGTAATACTTGTTGGCGTTCTAATACCGTTCTATCAATGGTAGCCACCGCTTGGGGCAAGTCCATTGGTTTTATAGCTATTTTACCAATTGCTACCGTTTTCTCATTGGCTGATTGTACACCTGTAACTGTTACTTCGGATAATTCATTAGTTGCTTCTTGCAAATAAAAATCAGCGGTAATAATGTTATCTCCAGTAATTTCAATGGTCTTTTCTTGTGCTTTCATTCCCACAAATTTTACCACCATTGTATAAGTAGCAGCTTTGATATTCTTGATTACATACTCACCGTCTTCATTGGTGATGGCACCATACTTTGTATTTTTCAAGGTAATATTTACAAATTGGACATTCTCACCATCTTTTGCAGTTACCTTCCCTTTGATTGTTCCTCCTTCTTTATTGTTATCATCAGTAGAAAAGATATTTACTTTCTGCGGTTCTTCTGTGAAACCCATATGCTGAGCCTCAGATGTATGGTAACAACTGATTGATAGTATTAACAGACTGATAATTTGGTTAAACTTCTTCATATTTTCAATTTTTATTTGGACTTCTTCTAAATAACAAAACAAAACTATCTCTTATTTAGATTCAATACAAATAAATACGAAATTTTATTTAGATTGGTTTTAAATAAATTTGATAAGTAATATATTTTATTCCATAAATTACATTCCTAAAGATTGTATTTGCCTTCTTATGATGAGTGACTACTTAGCTTTGGAACTATATTTTATTAATACATAATCCCTGATGGTAGTTTTACACCCCGTAGGTAGTTTTGCATTAATAAATATATCGTTCCGTTTAATTTTAATCTAAATTTTGAAAACCATCAGATACAATTTATCTTTAAAGCACATTACCACCCGATAGATATGTCGTTAAAAGCTGTAATTTTAGATGATGAAAGTGCTGGAATAGAATCGTTAATGTACGATTTGAAAAAAAAATGCCCTGATGTAGAAGTCATCAAAACTTTTACGGATACAAGTTCAGCCTTTGATTTTCTGAGACAAAACCCAATAGATGTATTATTTTTAGATATATCAATGCCTGGTTGTAATGGTTTCGACTTCCTTTCTAAATTCAAATCCATCAATTTCTCGGTCATTTTTGTTACAGCCTACGAAGAATACGCCCTAAAAGCATTTGATTTTTATGCAGTGGACTATCTATTAAAGCCCGTTGAATACCCAAAACTCATCAGGGCAGTAGAGCGAATTAAAGAAAAAAGTAAGCCCAACGGAGGCGTTGAATTGTTGGAATTGATGCTCAAAAATCTTACTTCTGACTTAAAGAAAACCAACACATTGGCAATTCCTACCACTGACGGATTTGAAATCATTGAACTTACACAGGTTATTTATTTCAAAGCTGAAGGAAATTATACAGAAATATTTTTAAAGGATAAGAAAAAGGTAGTTTCTAAGAGTATTGGTGATTTTGAAAAAGTACTGAATATCACAAAATTTTTCAGAATTCATCACTCATATATCATCAATATAGATGAAGTGAGAAAATATGTAAAAGGAGATGGTGGCACGGTCATTTTATCCAATGGGCTACAATTGCCCGTTTCAAGAACCAACAAACCCAAACTAATGCTGCTGCTGAATACTCAATTGTGAGAGTTTTTTTTATTAAAATATTGATAATTTACTGCTTGGGATGTCCCTCGATGTTGGGACAAATTGTTTGTTTACCGTTATCCAATCAGCCAACGAACCAACAGTTTATTAAACACTTGTACTGTTTCATAGATT
Organism: Arcicella sp.; assembly: GCA_025454855.1. Classification (GTDB taxonomy): domain Bacteria; phylum Bacteroidota; class Bacteroidia; order Cytophagales; family Spirosomataceae; genus Arcicella. The sequence goes on along the minus strand of JALONS010000179.1, from coordinate 3,459 downwards.
CTTCCCAAAACAAAACCGCTTTTCGTAAATACATTCCATTTGAACAAGTACAATTTCCTTCCTTTTTGTGGCATGAATACCAGTATGATTTCTGGTTTAAATGTTGCCTAAAAAATCCAACTAAGGATTCACTCACCTACCTAATCAGCATGGGAGATGTCTATAAACAAGCCTTTTATCTATCTTCATCTTCAAGTCCATTACGCAAAATCATCATTAGTCAAGATTCCCGCTTTAATGAAGGAGACTATCCATTTGACCATAAATACTTGAATTTCAGAATTTTACCATACGAAACCATTACCATTGAGGTGAAAATGAATGATTTGATTGGGCAAAAGTTTAAATTATCGCCATCACTCATCACACCTGCTTATGCTGCTAAAGAAAAATTGAAACTTATCTACCAGGAACGCCCTGCCGTAGCGTTCAATATCATTCTAAACGCAATTCTATTTTTCGTTTTCTTATTTGTATTGGTTCAATACTACTTTGTGCGTGAACGATACCTCTTTCTGTATGCTTTTTATGTATTCTTTATGATGTGTTTTCATTTATACGGTTTTTCGTATTCACCATTTGTAAAAACGCCTTTGTCTGTTTTTCCATTCCTACAATTCACCCTCCGACAAAATTTTTACATCATTGTTACGCAACTGTTCTACATGAGTTTTTTAGCTGACTTTTTTAAAGTTCAACAATTAGGAAGTTATTCCGAAAAAAGATTTTTTAATATTATCAATCGTATTTTCTTGCTACTCTTAGGGTTTGAACTTTTCTTTTCCATTACTAAGCAATTAGAATTTGAGCTAATGCTCAGTTTATTTACACAATTCATGATTATTATCGTGAGTTTAGGGCTACTCAAAATCATCTTTACTTCTATCACCATTCAAACACCTTTATTGGTCAAACTCGCCAATACAACCTTGTTTATAGGCGTAATATTTGGTTTTGTAAGTGCTACTCTTGAATGGGTTCCTACCACTTCTGATATTCTTTATTATTACCCAAATTTCTTTTTTAATGCTTGTGTATTAGCAGAAATCTTCCTGTATTCCTTAGCAATCGGACAACAATACTTTAAGAATATTGCCGAAAAAAGCCTACTCAACCAAAAAATTGCCTTAGCTGAACTCAACACCCTTCGCTCACAGATAAACCCTCACTTTTTATTCAATAGTTTAAATTCAATAAAAAGCATGATTATTCAGAATAAAACCGACGATGCGGCGGCGTTTCTGACGGATTTCTCTTCGTTGATTAGAAATATTTTACAACAAAGTCGAGAACAATTCTGGACACTTAACCAAGAATTGCAACTGACCGAGGATTATTTAAAGATTGAGAAAAAAAGGTTTAAAGACGGTTTCGATTACCAAATAATAGTGGATGAAAATGCCCAAGTAGGTGACTGGTTAGTGCCTTCGCTCATTCTTCAACCTTTTGTTGAAAATGCCATCAAACATGGTTTCAAAAACGGTCTTCAACTTGGAACAGTCCAGTTAAACATCAGCCAAGAAAACAACTTTGTGGTGATTAAAATTGAAGATGATGGCATCGGAAGAGAGAGAGCTTCTAAATTGAATCTCCAAAAAGAACAACATACTTCTATCGGAACTACACTATTTGAAGACCGCCTGAAAATATTATACGAAGTCTATCAGCTAAAAATTGAGTTTGAAATCCTTGACCTACAAAATCCATCAGGAACGGTGGTTATTATTAAAATACCCTACTTTGACTAACTGTTAATTGTCCTTTATTTTTTGTAAAATATACATCCATCATTGGGAATTATACATTCAGACTTGAGTAACAAACGGAGAATTTAGAAATTGTTGTAATTATGCAATTTCACTCATGAAAAACTCCTTACCTCTATTTTTTATTTTATCATTATGCGTATCAATCAATTTGATGGCACAACAAATGGGCATCAATGTTAGTAATCCGATTAGTACCTTACACATTGTGGATACCCAAACCCATCCAAGAGTATTAATCGAACCTAATAGTACAGGAACAAATAAAGATGTAACCCTTGAATTGAAACAATTAGGCGGCAGTGGTGACTATCTTAGGCTAAAAAAATACAGTCTATCTTCCTCAGAAAGCATTGGAGGAATTAGCCTAACTGGACACAGTACCATTTTCTCTGGTTTGCAAGCAGGAGACTTAAAAATTGGAGCGTTGGCTGCCAATGCCAATATTGACTTTCTGAGTGGAGGCATCAGGCGAGTTACCTTTTTATCGAACGGAAATGTGGGTATCGGAACAGCCACACCATCCGCCCTATTTCATATTAATGGAAGTGCCTCAGAAATTGCCCGATTTCAAGCCCCAACTGGCTATGTGAGTTTTTATGATGGCTCAAATTACAGAGGATACCTTCAAACATCAGTAAATGGATTTACCATCGGCACTCCCAGTACCAGCAATGACCTTGATTTTCGTACTAATACACTAACACGCCTCAACATCAATGGAACAACGGGACAAGTAACGGTCTCTGAAAAATTAAATGCACAAAATGGTATAAGATTAACGGGACCTCTACAAGCCCAGAATGAAAGTGTTGGAGCAGACGGAATGATTTTAGTATCTAAGGGCAATGCTACGCCTGCTTGGGAAGAACGAAAGATTGGTTTTGAGGCGTATTACCCAATGCTCACGAGTTTTGAAATTCCTCATCTGACCAATACGACATTAACAAATTATACAGAAAGATGGGATGATGGTAATGTATTTAACCCAACGAGTGGTGTATTCACGGCTCCTTCGGCAGGGCTGTACCATTTTGAATGTATGCTTTATATTACAAACCTTGATACCTTGCCATTTATAACGGATGGTACGCTTGTTTATGGATTTACGGTGAATGGCTTTGCTTTAGGTCATGCTATAACAGATTTCAAAACTTCAGTACTATATTATAGTCATCACTTATCCCAAACCTTTAGATTGAATCAAGGAGATGTTGTTACTTTATATGCCTTTCACAGTAATTCAACTACTAATCCTGTACGAATCTATGGTAACGGAGGAGCAACGGAATCTTTCTTTAAGGGCTATAAGATATATTGATAAGGTTTTCTGATTTATCAAAGGATAAAAATGAGATTATCTATCTTGCCGCCCTATCGTAGTGGCGTATCGCATACCGCCACTACACAATATCAAATATTCATTCCCAATACTAAAACAACAACAACCAATTGTTTAAACTTGTGAAAAAACTAATTCTATTATTTATTCTTAGCTTGTGTGGTTTTAAACATGAAACATTCGCACAAGCATTTACAGCCCAAACGGGCGACTTATTTCTCGGAGACAAAGACACTGATTTGAGCGGGGGGGTAGATATTTTATCGGGCGTTATCAAGAAAAACGATAAAATAGATATTTACGCTGAAACTGGTAGAAAATTTACCGCTACCGTTACAAAAATTTCGGGTA
>JALONS010000178.1 GCA_025454855.1 Arcicella sp. | reverse complement strand
CAAAGTATCGAAATCGGAGAAAGCGTTTTGGGTTAAGATTTAATCTGTTCGCCGCTATCTTAAATATGGATAATAAATAACTTTTGAAAGAACTCTATTCTGATAATAGCCTTCACTTGGGAAAATGAAGGCTATTACTGGATTACTATCTAATATTTCTTTTTAGTTTATTGGGCTTTGGCTAACCAAAGTGTTGCATTGAGGTGTAATGCGGGGTGAGATGTAAACCCTGAAGGGGAGTCTCCTGACCATCCATTGAATAAATTATCCCCTGTATCACCAGTGCCATCATCTGAGGGTGAGCTGTCTCCTACAAAAACGATGCGTCCATTTCCATAAGTTGATAATAGAGCCATTACTCCACTGTTTCCTCCGAGTGTAGCACTCATTCTCCAAAATAACCCTTGAACCGTTGTATTGGTAGATGGAGTAATAGTAGCAGTAGCTCCGTTGTAAAATGCTAACTTTGAGGCTGTCCCAGCTAAACCACCTAATAGTTTTTGGGCGTTGGTATTTGAACCCGTATAAACTTTTGTGGTTGGCTTTTCACTAATATCAACAAAATCTACTGTAAAGCCAAAGGGGTTATTATTATTGATTCCGTTGTTGGTCATTAAGTCATTGACAACTCTGGGAGAATCATAACCGTCTCCATCTCTGTCAGATGGATTGTAGCCGTTAGCGTCTGTCCCTGCGGTGGTAGCGGCGGTGTGGTCGGTGATTATCATTAAGCCTCCACCATTATTGACAAAGTTCATAATGGCTGTTTTTTCTGAGGCAGTAAATAATTTATTAGGTTCTATAATTAAATAAACATCATAATTACTAAGGTCTTGGGGATTGGATGTATTACCGTAAGTAATAGCTGTACCTGCGGGAAGTGTTTCAACCAGATGGCCACGTTTTACGAGTTCAACTGCCCAAGCTGACATCCCCCCTTTCCAATATGTTTCTGGAGTTGTGGCTGTTATACCTGTATATGAGGGAGTAGGAAAGCGTTGAGCAGCTGTTTCAAGTGTAGTTCCTCCTGTGTATATAGGTACATTTACAGTTCCGTCGGCATCAATTTGCCAGTCAGCACTACCTGCATTTTCGTATTTAGTGGCATCAAACAAGAATTTCTTGCCTGTTATACCACCTCCAGTTCCTGCATTATCATTGATAACAATGTCATCAATATTGATACGATTAGTACCACCTGTAAGTTTGCGAATTTCTAAACGAACTGTACCTGTAATATTTAAGGTAAAAGTTTGTGTTTGAAGTGTAGTCGTGGAAGTTATATTACTACCTGACTGTAACCACGTGCTGCCCCCATTGATGGAATACCACAAACCCCATGTAGAGGAAGCATCTGTTCCATAAATGGCGTGTTTAACAGTAACGGTACTTACGCCCGTAGTTTGGTTGAACAATATGGTGATTTTACCTGTATTACGCATCCGAGCTGACCATGTTCCTGATTTTTTATCTGCTGATGTATTGCCAATGAGTACATCATATAGATTCCAAGATTTAGCTTGGAGGATTACATTATCACCACTACTTGAACCCGTTGGAGCGACATCATAGGCAGTTTTAGGGCTTGTACTTCCTACTTCAAAACCTTCTGAAAGGGTAATGGCTTGAATTTTAGCTGTTTTGAGAGAATTAGTTGTCTTAGGGGTTAATTCATCAATAGAATGACAAGCCGTTAATAATGAAGCTACTGCGAAGCTAATAATCAATAAAAGTTTACTTTTAGGTAACTGAATCATAATTAAATTAGTTTTGAGTGAAACAAAATATTTATTAATGATGAATTTATGAAAAATCATGTAAATATCTACGTTTATATTCAAAATAAATTCAAAGTGGCGTTATCTAATTGTTATGTTATTGCAAGTTGGAACTTGAGAACTCTGAGTGGTTGAGTATCAAAAAAAAACCTCGTCACTACCCAAAAGTGACAAGGATAAATTGGCTTGAAGGATACATCCATAATCAGGAAACTTTCAATAATGTATTGACGGTTACGTGAGGCCAGATAACAGGAAGTTTCACGCCTGTGGGTGGAAATACTAAGTTGATAGTTTGGGTATATTGTAACTGAAGAATATCGGGCTGCCCCGCTTTCGGGTTTTTTATGGTTTCAATCCAAAAAGTTGATTCCATATCAGTTGCATTAATGTTTTGCTGTATGAAAGGTATGTTTAAAATGCCTCCATCGTTATTCTTAGTTGAGAAAGACAAGGTTGTGAGACTGGTTAATTGCTGACTTCCTAAGGTTTTTTGTAAAAATAAATTGGGATTGGTCTGGGGAAATACAGGGAATTGGAGAGTATCATATTGCCCTTCTCCGTACCCAAATGGTAAATTTCCCGTTACGGCTTTTGGCATTGTAGATGCAGAGCCAAAGAAATTATTGTTGGGAGGCAATGCTGTACTGGCATTACCTGGTGCTAATACTGAATTTCCGTGTGGAATGGTGGACAGGCGGACAATATCAAAATTAGAGTTTAGATTTTGAATATTGAGAATTATGCCTCTTTCGGCATGAATTTGTTGCCCGTTTCCGAAACCTCTGGCATTACAAAAGGGAGTATTGCAGGTACTTACAATGACTTGTTCGTACATTAACCCTACTAATTGCTGTACTTCTTCTGTACCATTGACGAAAGGTCCACGATTACTGGCGGCTACTACGGGCGTAAATGTGAGTGTTTCGATATAAGGAATCACTTCTAAAATAAATTCTTGGCTTGGAGGACCTGGAACAGCAATTACGTTCCAACCCATTCCATTGGCACTTTTCCAAGTCCCTTGTAATTGAGTAAGTGGTCCTAAATCGACATTGGCAGCTTCTGCTTTGGTGAGTATTCTTGCTCCTACTGGAAGGGGAGCGGTAGTTTGTTCCATAGTTATTGATTGTTAAACAGTAAGAGCAATATATATACTCAGAGAAAAGCGGTTTGCGACAAAGCGAATGAGTACGCTTTTGATAGTAAGTAACTTATTAGTTTCCCTTTTTGCAAACCTAAATCAGGTGAGTGTAATTATAAATACTTTTAAAGAGTATCCAAAAGGATAATTGATAGGCTGTTTTGTGCGTAGCAAGAGAGAATAAAAATGTTCAATTTTTGATCAGATTTGAGATACAAAATTGAGATATTAAACAGAAGGAGAAAAGGGTAAAAATACCTGTTTTATCGGGTGCACAAGAAATAAAAAAGGTTTTAGCGATGAACACTAAAACCTCTAAGCCATGTTACATTTTCATAAAACTGATGGCACAACCTCCACCTTTGGCTAATTTCAAGGTTAGAATACTCTTGTTAGTAACCGTCTTTTTCTCTATTTTGTACAATTCTGGAGCGGTTTGCCAATCAGCACCGTCTGCATCTTGATAGATGGTGGCTTCGTAAGTGGCATTATCTTCCAAGAAATCAAGGGAAATACTCGTTTTACGATTATTTTCATCGGTAATAGCTCCGAGAAACCAATTGGGTTTTCCTTTTTGTTTTCGGGCAATGGTAATATAATCAGCGGGTTCAGCTTCCAATACTTTGGTATCGTCCCAATCAACGGGAACGTCTTTGATAAACTGAAAGGCATCCAAATGTTTATTGAAATTTTCGGGGAAATCACCCGCCATTTGCAAAGGACTATACATGGTTACGTACAAGGCTAACTGTTTGGCAAGTGTAGTTTTTACTCTGGTTTTCCGTGAAGCATCGTATTGATTTAATTGAAAATGGAAAAAACCTGGGGTGTAGTCCATTGGTCCGCCCATCAATCTGGTGAAGGGTAAAATTGTTTCGTGTTCGGGGACAAGTCCTAAATTAGGAGCATTATTAAATTCATTACCCCGAGCGGCTTCATTAGCCAACCAATTCGGGAAAGTACGATGTAAACCCGTAGGATGCACTGGTTCGTGGGCTTCTACCATCATTTTATATTCGGCGGCTTTTTCGGCAACTCGCTGATAATGATTCACCATCCATTGGCTATCGTGATGTTCGCCTCGGGGAATAATTTTTCCTACGTAACCCGTTTTTACGGTATTCATGTTATGATTTTGCATAAACTGATAGGCTTTGTCGAAATGCCGTTCGTAGTTGGTAGCCGACCCAGAGGTTTCGTGGTGCATGATGATTCTTACACCTCTTTGTTTAGCGTACTCCGTTAATTCATCAATATTATAGTCGCTGTACGGCGTTACAAAATCAAAAACGTTTTCTTTCCAATTACCAAACCAATCTTCCCAACCTTCGTTCCAGCCTTCTACCAATACGCCATCAAAACCATGTTTAGCGGCAAAATCAATGTAAGTCTTCACATTTTCGGTATTAGCTCCGTGCTTGTTGCCTTCTTTGAACCAATTTGATTTCCCGACGTGCATTTCCCACCACATACCGATAAACTTTTGGGGCTTTATCCAAGAAACATCCGTAATTTTTGAAGGTTCATTAAGATTTAAAATCGTTTTGGAAGCCAGAATATCGGTGGCTTTATCACTAATGATGATTGTTCGCCACGGCGTTTGGAAGGGTGCTTGTAAATATGCTTTATTGCCAACGGCATCAGGTACTAAATGAGATGTAAACGTAAAAGTAGCTTTATCCAACGTCAAGTTCATGGCTGGATAATTTATCAAGGCAGCCTCATGGATATTGAGATAAATTCCCGTAGAGGTTTTCAACATGAGTGGTGTCTGAACAGTATTTACACCAATAACTGATTTTAGGGCTATATCGGTTTCTTTGTTAGCGGCTTTGAGGGCATCAATTTCGCTTAGTTTGGTGGTATTGTATAGATACTCGTTGGTATCGTAATCGCCAGGAATCCAAAATGCTTTGTGGTTTCCTGCTAAATTGAAGGTAGTTAATTCATCTTTTACAATAAGATGTTTTAGGGCGTTTGGTTGCCCAGCGGACTCTTTCGGAAATTCATATCTAAAGCCAACTCCATCATCAAACACTCTAAAAATAATGTTCAATAAGTTTTCAGCTTTATTTTTATCTTTTAGTCTGATTTTTAGTTGTTTATAATGGTTTCTGATACTACTAACTTCCCCCCAAACGGGTTTCCAAGTTTCATCAAATACGGAAGAATCTACTGCAATCACTTCAAATTTCTGTAAGGTAATTTTGGGTTTGTTCAAGCTAAAACCAAGCGAAGAAGGCTCAATAATAATCTTATCTTTATAGAAAACCTCATACGTGGCTTCACCATTATTGGCTACTGACACCCTGACACTTACTGTATTATTGGGTGAAGAAATGATTTTCCTTTGCTGTCCGAAAATGAATATTGACAGACAAACACAGAAAACCATTTGAAAAAGTTTTAAAATAGACATATTAATCAGTATTTGTTTATAAAATGGAATTCATTTGAAAGCTGAAATTTATGAGAAATTATGTGATAAAAAAACAAACGGTTCTGAATACAGGATTCAGAACCGCCCATTCTACAATAAAATACTATTGGTAATATCACTTGATTACGTATTTTGAGACCTTGAGGTCTTCAGTAATCGAACATTTATTGTCTAATAAATTGGTACTTGATAGCTTTAATCTATACGTTAGCCTTCTACAATGGCAGCTATTGCTTTGCGTGCTTCTTCCACTACTTCTTCTGGGGTTTTGTTGGCTCGGTCAATTGGGGGAAGAGCAGTCCATTTCAAATGTTGGAAACTTTTAAGGGGAAAAAAACCTTTGGGATTCATTTTGTTTACGTTCTCAATGGCAATCGGGACAATGAGAGCATTGGGGGATTTTTTCATTAAAATAGCAACACCCCCAACGGCGAAGGGCTTCATAGTACCCGTTCGTGAGCGTGTACCCTCGGGAAATATGCAAGCCGAAAAATTAGTTTCTTCAATCATTTTAGCCAATTTGGCAATTTCTACGGTTGCTTGTTTACCATCGTTACGGTCGATGAGGGCAGCTCCGCTTTTTTGCAGATTATACGAAATAGAAGGTATTCCTTTGGCTAATTCTATTTTAGAAACAAATACGGGGAAGTTTTTTCGTAAGTACCAAATCAAACCAATAATATCAAACATACTTTGGTGATTGGCAATAAAAATGACTGGTTTGTTCGTGGGAATTTCTGTTTTTTGAATAAACGACAAACGTGTTCCAACTATCCTTGCTCCGTTGAGCAAAAAGAAGTTGAGCCAGTGAACCGATTTTTGATGAACCCGTTTCCCGAATAATTCAAAACAAATGATTTGAATGGGATGAAAAATAAATAATACCAATAAAAAATATACTAAATAGATACTACTAAGAAAAAAATCCAATGCTTTTCTCATGCTGTTTGAAGATGCGGGTTTAAAGGAATTTGAACAATACTACATTTTGAAAGCACAAAATTAAGAGGAATTTCATAAAATAAGGTAGAGACATTGCCTGCAACGTCTTAATTGAAAGGATAATGATACAAAAACAATATCTGAAACATCTTTGTGCTAATCACATAATAACATAAAACACATTGGAGGAAAATGAAAAAAGACGTTGCAAGCAACGTCTCTCCTTGAATTTCATGATTATTACCATTTGCGTTTATAATTGGTATAATCTTTTCTGGGTGCGTCTTTCTTTTTCGGGTTTGGGTTTACATCCCCCAACAACTGATTAGCCAAATCTGGACGTTTTAATTTTTGTAACCTTTGTCTAATCCACGACTTAAATTCATTCTTGTACCAAAAGAAATAATTGTTCTGAGCTAATTTTTCTTCTTTGGTTTTTGCCGTATATACAGGTTGTAACGTGTAGGGATGTACGCCTGTGTAATAGATAACCTCCGCTACCGTCATGGGGGTTGGCGTAAAATCTTGGACTTGCTCTAATCTAAAACCTAAATCTTTGGTTTCTGCCGCCAAATTTGCCATATCCTGCTCTTCACAACCAGGGTGCGAGCTGATAAAATACGGAATCAAAGGCTGACGAAGGTTATGTTTATCTTGAATTTTATCGTACTTCTCTTTGAATTTTCTGAAATATTTAAAAGACGGCTTACGCATGATTTTCAACGTAGCGTCGGAAGTATGTTCTGGTGCTACTTTCAACCTACCCGATACATGGCGAGTAACTAACTGCTCCATGTATTCATCGTGATTGCCGTCAGTATTATTTTTATTGAAATCATCTACTAACAAATCGTACCGTACACCCGAACCTACAAAAGCCTTTTTGATTTCGGGGTGAGCATCTACCTTTTGATAAATCTGGGTAAGTGGTTTGTGCGAAGTATCTAAATTTGAACAAATTACGGGATTGATACAACTCGGAGCTTGACATCTGGCACAAATGGATTCATCTTTACCTTTCATCCGATACATATTTGCCGAAGGACCGCCCAAATCGGAAATGTAGCCTTTAAATTCTGGATGTTTCGTAATTTCTTCTACCTCTTTCATGATAGATTCTTCGGAGCGAGAAGCCACAAATTTTCCTTGATGAGCAGAAATCGTACAGAAACTGCAACCACCAAAGCATCCTCGGTGCATATTAACCGAAAATTTAATCATTTCGTAAGCTGGAATAGCTCCTCGATTTTTGTATTTCGGATGAGGCAAACGAGTGTAGGGCAAGTCAAAAGACTTATCCATTTCGGCTTCGTCCATCGTTTTGAATGGTGGATTTATCACTAAAGTTCTGTTACCCACTTTTTGCAAAATCCGATTCGCTTGCCATTTATTAGACTCCACCTCCACAACCTTGAAGTTAGCCGCATATTTTATTTTGTCTTGCAAGCAAACTTCATGGCTCGCCAATTCAACGGTTTCCCATGTGTGATGAGCTGGCACAGGGTTAAGGTCTAAATACGCAATTTGATTAACATCCCTGATTTCGTTTAAAGGCACTCCGTCTTTTACCAATCTCAAGATGTCTCGGAGTGGTTGTTCGCCCATACCATACACTAACATATCCGCCCCCGAATCTTCCAGAATGGTTGGCATCAATTTATCTTTCCAATAATCATAATGCGTTACCCGCCGAAGTGATGCCTCAATTCCTCCGATGAGTACGGGAACATCGGGATAAATATTTTTCAAGATTTTGGTATAAACCGTCGTAGCATAGTCGGGGCGGAAACCTGCTTCTCCACCTGGGGTGTAACTATCGTTGGAGCGTAACCTTTTATTAGCAGTATAATGATTGACCATCGAATCCATACAACCAGCCGTAACCCCGAAGAAATACTTAGGTGTACCCATTTTCTTGAAATCACGGAGGTCGTCACGCCAATTGGGTTGAGGAATAATTCCTACCTTAAAGCCTTCGCTTTCAATGATTCGCCCAATTACGGCAGTACCAAAAGAAGGGTGATCCACGTAGGCATCCCCCGAAATCAAAATCACATCTAACTGTTCCCAGCCTCGCTGTTCTACTTCTTTTTTGGTAATTGGTAACCAATGCGTAATTGGTCTTTCTCTGACAGTAATCATGTTACAAATTTACGAAATAAATGGTGATTACCGTGTTGAAGATTTTTAATTGCCAAGTCTTCTCAACCGTAAACAACTGAAAATTAGCGATATTTAAGAGCCTTTCGGTTAAAATGCAGTAATCAACCTATTCACTAAAGTATTTCCAACACTCCAAATAGCCATAATACCTCACATCATTTTATTCTATTTTTCCTTTGAATAAGGCTGTAAATTAGTGCATCAAACTAAATTCAATCTCCGACATAATATGATTAAAATTTCATAGTGCTGTTATTTTTGACGTGAGGCAATAAATACCTCACTATTACCGTATCTTTATTTATGAATTTGTTCAGCAATACCATCACCAAAAATCAAATAATGGGTGGTAACTGATTTTACAAAATAAATATGAACCCTGTTTTCTATATCAATGAAATACATAAACTTGCTTGGCAGTTCGAGAAAATAACGCTCAAACAAATGGATGGTGTTAGCCTAATGAATCGTGTGGATGTAAAATTCATGATTCCGATTTATTTATTACCCCAAATCTTGGAAGAGGCACTACCAATCTACCAAATTCTGGAAGTAAAAGGAGAAAGAGTATCGGCTTATGAAAGTTTGTATTTTGATACCCAACATCTTGATTTATACCATCATCACCAGTCGGGCAGGGGTAATCGTTATAAAATTGGGTTCAGAAAATACATTAACTCTTCGTTATCTTTTTTAGAAATCAAACATAAAAATAACAAAGGTAGAACCATCAAAAAACGGATAGAAAGTACGCCCG
>JALONS010000177.1 GCA_025454855.1 Arcicella sp. | reverse complement strand
TTTGAATCCTTAAAAGAGGTACGAGATTTTATGATTGACTTCCAGTTGAGTCGTCGGAATATCACACCACAACAAGCCTCATACCTGCGAGGAATAAGATATAATACTGAAAAAAAGGAAGTCTCGGATAATTTAAAAACCATTTCTGATGATACAATTTTGCCAAATGGGCAAAATGTCCATTTGGCAAAATCAGATGATAATTTAGCAAAATTAGAAGCAAAATCAGATGATAATTTGCCAAATGGGCAAAATGTCCATTTGGCAAATAAATTGAATAAAACGACCGCCCAAGAGCTTGGAGAATATTTCAATGTTGATGAAAAAACAATCCGTAGAGATGCGGAATTTGCACGTGGTTTAGAAAAGTTAGACCCCTCATTTCGGAAGGATATTCTAAACGGCAAAATAAAAATTGAAAAATCCAAAATACAAAAAATAAGTAAAGCTACTGATATTCAACAACCTTTAAAATCACCAGAAGAATTGAACTTTGTGTACGAAGCTCTTACTTCTGATGAATCGAAAATTGCTGTTTCACAAACACCTAATATATTACAGAAAAAATATCTCCTATTAAATACTAAACTTCAAAAGGTCTATCAGGCCAAAAAGATTAAAAGTACAGAATTAGAAGCATTAAAAACAGCCTTTCAAGACTTCATTGATGCACTTTGATTCATGTTTACCCGACACCATAAAAGTAGTTTATACATTTTAACATGCTGGTTCATTAATTTATCTAAAAACTACTTTTATGGTGTTTTGCTGTACCAAAAACTTTCAGTGATATAAATATCATGATTAATTCTTAAATAAGTACCCTATCCAAAAACTACTTTTATGGTGTCGGGGCTTTATTTGCTACTTTTACGATAGTATTTTAAAAACTACTTTTATGGTGTATGTATCTCTAAATGAGGGTGATTTAGCATTAGTTAATGTGAAAATTTATACTATTGTTTTTAGTAATTATACAATTGCTTTGTTTCTTTTTATTCTTTATCTGTTTTTAATACTTTCAGGCTTCGTAAGTTATTTGTTTTCAAATAGTTAAACTACTTAAAAACTACTTATGTGGTGTTAAAAACTACTTATGTGGTGTTAAAAACTACTTGTATGGTGTTAAAAACTACTTGTATGGTGTTTTAAAACTACTTATATGGTGTTAAAAACTACTTACTCAAACTAAAGGTAGTTTTTATTTTGGACTCGTTTCTTTTATCATTATTTTTGTAAAACTGACGATTAAAAATCAAAATCATATCCTAATCATGGATAATCAAGAAATATCAAAAAGAGAACAAGCACTCATTGCTATCTCAAAAGACCCATTTAGGGTTATAAAAGGTAATCCACTGATTGAAGCAAAATTTGAATTAACTCCGATTCAAACAAAACTCTTCTTGTTTCTACTGGCAAAGCTGGATACGTCTAAGGCTAATTTTGAGCCTATGATTGTAGTTGTGAAAGATTTTCAGAAGTTCATTGGTACAAAAGGCGATAGTTTGTATAACCACCTGAAAAAGGAAGTAGAGAAAATGATTGGCAAACGGGTTTATTATAAAGACGATAAAGTAGAACTTAATTCCAGTTTGATAAGTGGTTATTTGTATTTAGAAAATGAGGGGGCGTTTTTAGTAGAGTTTCCAAGCCTTTTAAAACCTTTTCTTTTACAGTTGAAAGAAAACTTTACGGTTATAGATATACGTAATATTTTAGGCCTGGATAGTTCGTATGCTATGCGGTTTTATGAAATCTGTAAAGAGAAAGAGCGATTTAAAACCTTTCAATATACCGTCAGTGAAATAAAAGAAATGTTTGCCATTGAAAATAAGTATAAAAACTATTTCGATTTTAAGGTAAAAATAATCATTCAAGCCAGAAATGAATTGCAGGAAAACTCAGAACTATACTTTGACTTTGAAGAGATTAAGCAAGGGAAAAAAGTAGTTGCGATTCGTTTTACGGTGATTAAAAATAAAAAGAATCTGAAACGGGAGGATGATGAGTTGTCAATTTTAACCAAAGAATTGCCTAATCATACCGAGACACTGATAAAGGATATTTTTGAAACGGTCAAAAGTTTTGATGTAAGTTTGGTAACTGTGAAGAACTGGTTTGAAAAATACCCATACTTACAAATAAAGCATGGAATTGACTATACATTACTTCAGTACAAGAAAGGGAAAGTGAATAACGTCGCCAGCTATCTTCAAAAGATGGTTTCTGCCATTGATATAACCGAGAAACAAACGAAGATTAAAACTGAAAAAAAAGTAAGACTCGAACAGGAAAAACAAGTTAATACGGAACAAACCCTCATTACACAGCAAATATCGCAAATAAAAAACGATTATTTTATTGATAAAAAGGCATTGGCAAAACAACTTTTAGAGACAAAACCAAATTTGTTTGCTCAAATTATAGAGGAGTTGAGAGATGAAGTTCAGGTAGATAAAAATAACTTATTGGCTGAACTTGCCATTGAAAATTACAAACCTATATTAGGTACAAAACACAGTAGTTTTGAAGAATTTGTGGGTAATTTTAACAGAGATGGTACTTTCCAAAGTTATGTACTTGGAAAGATGACACCGATGTTTCAAGACTTTCAAATGTTGAGAGAGAGTTTTATCATAAAAGCTAAGCAATTGGGGATTAGGGAAATAGAGCTTTTTTAAAACTTTCTGATTCTAAAATTTTTGGTTGTATATAAAAACTTGACTAAGCATTGTTTTGCCCAACAATAATATCAAGCCAAGTGATTGAATCAGAAAAACAAACTGCAAGTAAGGGAAAAATAACGCCACAAGGAACAAGTATTATTCGCTTGCCTATTACTGAATTATCGTATTCAGCAACGATAAAAATCCAGTTCTTTTTCGTAAATAGATAGATTATTTAATCGAAGAATTAGTTTTGGTAGGGAAGTTTATGCCATAAATCCGAGCTTTATGATGCCTTGTTGGAGTAGAAAAGTATTCATATCTTACTCTTGTGCAATCTTGCAACAAGATAATACATACATTTGATAGCCAATACCTATTTTAAGTGGTCGAGCAAAGATTATCGTGTGTATCAATTATGGCGTATTGCGGCAATTTGCACAGAAAACAACTCTGAAATACCCGAAAACTTCTGCTCGACTACTTATTATTTAGGTAATGGAAATTTTTAACTGATTTATTATTTTGTGTTTTCAAATTTCAACTGATGATTTGTATGGTTACGACGAAATATAAATGTAAAAATTGCCAAAGTGAAAACATTGTATTAAACGGTAAGAACCGTAGTGGTTCACAGACTTATAAGTGTAATGATTGTGGTAGTTGTAGAGTTTTATTCAGTGTCAAAAAGACGGCAAATATTAACTTAGATACATTATCGAAAACTTACGAAGAAAGAAATAGCCTTCGTTCAACGGGTCGTATTTTTGAGATTAGTCACATTACAGTTTTAAATTTGTTAAAAAAGCCAAATCGTTAGCCGATTTTAAAACGAGTATTCTACCCACAGAAAATCATTAAGCCATCTTAGAAGTTGATGAGATATTTTATTTTATCTTATTGAAAGTCAATCATATACGAATTTTGATTGCTCTGAGACGCATAGTCAAAATAGGGGCAATCGTCAGATTATTTCATTCTTTATTGGAGATGCTTCAATGGAATCTTGTAAACGTTTATGGCGAAAACTTCCTTACGAATATCTAAGATGTAATAGTTTTAGCGACTGGCGGTCTTACAACTGTATTCCATCCAAAACGCATCAAAAGTTGGAAAAGAAACTGGTGAAACAGCTCATTTTGAACGTCTCAACAATACCATAAGACAAAGATTCAGTCGGTTAGTCCGAAAATCACTTTCATTTTCTAAAAAGGAACATATGTTAAATCTACATTTCAAATTATGGGCATTATACTATAATCAAGAATGTATCAGTTAAAAATTACCATTTACGATTAATCCGATTTGAGATTTACCAATAAACAACTGATAATCAAACAAATAACTGTACATTAAATCAATCGTGATTCTGAAACGATTGTGTCTTTGTACTTACTTTGTATTACTTTAGCTTTTCAATTTACTTATGGGCTTTTCACACAATAATAAAAGTATAAGTAGGGGTTAGGAATGTAACTCATTATCATTCAGCGAATTATAACTTGTCTAAATATAATCGCAACGGCAAACCGCCTAATTTATGACGGATACTTATATCCATGCTTAAACATAAAATTCATGTCATTAGATTACAAAAAACAGTTAGAACAACAACTTTGGAATATTGCTAACACGCTGAGAGGTAAGATGAACGCTGACGAGTTCAGAGATTATATTTTGGGGTTTATTTTCTACAAATATCTATCCGAAAGAATGAATCTTTTTGCTGATAAATTGCTTGTAGATAGTGGCGAAAAAGTGACATACAAGGAAATTAAAGAGGGAGTTGGACAGGGGAGCGAGTTTATTGAAGCCATCCGAGAGGAAGCTGTACATTCATTAGGTTACTTTCTGAAACCTAATGAATTATTTAGTTTTATTGCCCAAAAAGGAAATATTAAGGATAGCGAGGAAGCGGAAGAAGACGAAAGCACAGCAACGGCTGCCGCCGATAATTTTATCCTTGATGAACTCACAACGATTCTCACTAATATCGAGCAGAGTACACAAGGCACAGACTCGGAGGATGATTTTATCAAACTATTTGAAGACCTTGATTTGACATCATCAAAATTGGGAAGAACAGAGAAAGAAAAAAACCGAGTCATAGCCAAAGTATTGGCACATCTTGATAAAATTGATTTCCGTTTGGAGGATACCGAATCCGATGTACTGGGCGATGCTTACGAATACCTGATAGGGCAGTTTGCCAGTGGAGCAGGCAAGAAAGCTGGGGAGTTTTATACGCCCCAAGCAGTATCTACCATCTTGGCGAGGCTCGTAACCACGGGAAAAACCAAACTCCTATCGGTGTATGACCCTACTTGTGGTTCGGGGTCTTTGCTGTTGAGGGTTGCTAAAGAAGTAAAAGACGTTGCCAATTTTTACGGGCAAGAAATGAACCGTACTACCTACAATTTGGCACGAATGAACATGATTCTACACGGGGTTCACTTCTCTAAATTTGATATTAAGCAAGAAGATACCCTTGAACGCCCCCAACACCTCGGAATGAAGTTTGAGGCGATTGTTGCCAATCCGCCCTTTTCTCAAACGTGGTCGGCAAATCCTTTGCATCTGAGCGACGAACGATTTAGCCAATACGGAAAATTAGCTCCTGCCAGCAAAGCCGATTTTGCTTTTATTCAGCACATGATTGCTCACCTTGCCGATAACGGCTCAATGGCGGTAGTTGCCCCGCATGGTATTTTGTTTAGGGGAGCAGCCGAAGGACATATTAGAAAATACATCATTGAAGATTTGAATTATTTAGATGCGGTCATTGGTTTACCGCCTAATGTATTTTTTGGTACAAGCATACCCACTTCTATTTTGGTATTTAAGGCTTGCCGTGAAAATCCCGACAATATTCTGTTTGTAGATGCCAGCCAACACTTTGAGAAAGCCAAGAATCAAAACTTTTTGAGAGAAAGCGACATCCATAAAATAGTGGAAACCTACCGCAAGCGTGAGTATATCGAAAAATATAGCCACGTAGTACCCGTTTCCGTGATTTTAGCGAATGATTTTAACCTCAATATCCCCCGATATGTAGATACCTTTGAGGAACAAGAGAGCATCAACATTACCGATATTGCCCAAAAGCTGAAAACAATAGAAAGCGACATCAAAGACACCGACCAAACAATAGCCGCCTTTTGCAATGAATTGGGTATTGAAACACCTTTTTGAGTATCTTTATTCTCTAACACAAAAAAATATCCGATATGTTGAATGAAAATGAAATTGACTATTTGGAACAACAAATTCCAATATTAGCCGAAACTGCCACGAAACAAGCGTTTTGGCAAACTTTGGCTTCGGGTGATAGTGTAATCATAGCCAAAGATGGGGAATTGATTGAGGTTTTTCCCGATGGTACACGCAAGGTGATTAAAAATATTGAAAAACCCATTAAAGTAACCCAACGCTTTTTTCAAGTAAATAAATGATTGAAACTGAGACTGCTCGACTTAGGATGTTTGCGGGACCCAATGGCTCAGGCAAAAGCACTATAAAATCGGTTATTTCTTCTCGGCTTTTAGGTATTTACTTAAATCCAGATGAAATAGAAAAACAAGTACGTGATAGTGGGCAATTTGATTTAAGGGGTCTTGAAATCAGTACTAATCTGAATGAAATCAAAGACTTTTATTATCGGCATCCCCTCACGAAGAGAACGGAATTGGCTGATTTTGTGAAGGATATTGGTTTGATGGAAGATGAGTATATTGATTTTGCCAACGTTGGTTTTGACTCTTACATGAGTGCTATTCTTACGGACTTTTTAAGATATAAATGCTTGCAAAATCACAAATCTTTTACATTTGAAACGGTGATGTCATCGGCTGATAAAATAGACATTCTCCGTAAAGCTCAATCATTGGGTTATCGAACTTACCTGTATTACGTTGCCACCGAAGACCCTACCATCAATCTACGCCGTATCCAGCACCGTGTGCGGATGGGCGGGCATCCCGTACCCGAACAAAAAGTAATTGAGCGTTATCATCGTTCATTAGATTTGTTGTCGGTAGCCATCAAAAACAGCCATCGGGCTTATATTTTTGATAACTCGGGGGAAGAAAAAACATGGATTGCCGAGATAACTGAAGGTTCAAAAATTGAAATAAAATCGGATACCATACCCATCTGGTTTCAGAAAAATGTTTTGCAAAAAATTTAAAACTGATGACATCAAAAAAACCAAAATTGCGTTTCCCTGAATTTTCGGATAGCTGGGAGGAAAAGAAGTTAGGAGATTTACTCGAATTTAAAAACGGAATCAATGCAGATAAAGAGCAGTATGGAAGTGGTACAAAGTTTATTAATGTACTTGATATTTTAAACAATGACTATATTACTCACGAAAGAATAATAGGTCGTGTAAACATTGATAGTAGCCAACTTGAAAAAAACTTAGTCAGTTTTGGAGATATTTTGTTTCAAAGAAGTTCAGAAACAAGGGAAGAAGTAGGAACAGCAAATGTATATTTGGATAAAGAACAAAACGCTACATTTGGAGGATTTGTAATTAGAGGTAAAAAGATTGGGATTTATAATCCGATGTTCCTAAATCTATTACTAAAAACGAAAACAGCACGAGAAAGTATTACATCAAGGTCTGGGGGAAGTACAAGATTTAACATTGGTCAAGAGGTTCTATCTTCGATAACTTTATCTTTTCCTATTATTGAAGAACAAACCAAAATAGCCAATTTCCTAACCGCCATAGATAAAAAAATCAACCTCCTAAAAGAGAAAAAGAGCCATTTAGAAGCCTATAAAAAAGGCATCATGCAACAAATTTTCAATCAAGAGCGGAACGCCGCCCGACTTCGCTTTAAAAAAGATGATGGTAGTGAGTTTGAGGATTGGAAAGAAAAGAGAGTAGATGATATGTTTAAAGTTACTCGTGGAAACGTATTGAGTATGAATATTGTAAAAAACAAAAAAAGTGATGACTACATTTATCCTGTTTATTCATCACAAACAAAAAACAAAGGTTTAGCAGGTTTCTATAATGAGTATTTGTTTGAAGATTGTATAACGTGGACTACTGACGGAGCAAATGCAGGGGATGTAAATTTTAGAAAAGGTAAATTCTATTGTACCAATGTTTGTGGTGTATTAAAATCTGATGGTGGGTTTGCCAATCAATGTATTGCTGAAATCTTAAATAGTATAACTAAACAATATGTTTCTTATGTGGGGAATCCTAAACTAATGAATAATGTAATGTCAAACATTGATGTATTAGTACCAGAGTCATTAGAAGAACAACAAAAAATCGCCTCATTTCTAAGTGCCATAGATGATAAAATTGCCTCCGTATCCAACGCCATCGAAACTACACAGACATATAAAAAAGGACTTTTACAGCAAATGTTTTGCTAACAGCATCTAAACATGACAAATCGTTACGAATCAGAAGCAGAACTTGAAAAGAAGCTCATTGATTGGCTTGCTAATCTTAAATACGAGTCTGTGCGTATCAGAGATGAAAAAGACTTAGTTTCTAACCTCAAAACACAGCTTGAAAAGCATAATAAAGTAACCTTGAGCGATAAAGACTTTATCCAAGTGTTACACCACCTCAACAAAGGTAATGTTTGGGATAGAGCCAAGATTTTGCGTGATAAAATGCACCTGAAAAAGGAAGATGGAAAAACGGTTTATTTAGAGTTTATCAATCAGGAATTTTGGTGTCAAAATCAGTACCAAGTAACCCAGCAAATCAGTCAAGAAGGAACGTACAAAAACCGCTACGATGTAACGATTTTGATAAATGGCTTGCCCTTAGTTCAAATCGAACTCAAACGCAGGGGCTTAGAACTCAAAGAAGCCTTTAACCAAACCAACCGCTACCAAAGGCATTCGTACAGTGCTAATTATGGACTCTTCCAGTATGTGCAGATTTTTGTCATTTCCAATGGCGTAAATACCAAATATTACAGCAATAACCGCAACCAACATTTTAAGCAAACGTTCTATTGGTCAGACCGTGCCAACAAACCCATTACAGGGCTTGAAGCCTTCACACAAGTATTTTTAGAGCCTTGCCATCTCTCTAAGATGCTCACGAA
>JALONS010000466.1 GCA_025454855.1 Arcicella sp. | reverse complement strand
TATTGATTCTCTAAAATTACAAGACAATCCTTCCGTTTATCAGACCATGTTCGACCAAAGGGGAAAGCCTTTAGTTCACTTGCTTACCGTTGCTGAACGTTATAAAATGGAAGCAAAGACGTTTAGTTTTCCAGTAGTTAGTTGGATTATTGGTAACTTTACTTATAAAGGTTTTTTTGATTCAACGGCTGCTTATCAAGAAGAAATTGTCTGGAAATCAAAAGGTTATGATACTGATATGGGTCAGGGAATTGCTTATTCTACGTTGGGTTGGTTGCCTGAACCTATTTTATCCAGTATGTTGTATTACTCAGATGGCAAATTGGCGAGTTTGATTATTCATTTTATCCAGTATGTTGTATTACTCAGATGGCAAATTGGCGAGTTTGATTATTCACGAGATGACTCACGGAACTATTTTTGTAAAAAATGACCATGAAACCAGCGAAAATTTAGCCAATTTTATTGGAGATTATGGAGCTAAGCGTTTTCTGAAATATAAGTACGGTGTAAATTCCGAAAATTATAAAAAATATGCTCAATCTCGATTTTTAAGAGATAAATTAATCCGCCATTTGAATCGTGGAACATTACAATTAGATAGTTTATACCGAAACTTTCAAGCTAATTCTTCGTCTGAATATAAGGATTCACTGAAATATACGTTAATTGAAAAAATTATGCGAAGCAAAGATACTTTGTTTGTCAATTCCCCTAATTTTCAGAAACAGCCATTAAAGAAAGAAGATTTGCCCAATAATGCGTATTTTGTGAGTTTCAAAACGTATAATTCTAAACAAAATGAATTTGAGGTTTTATTCAAAAATAAGTTTGGAGAGAATTTTGAGGCATTTTTACAATACATGAAAGTAAAATATAATCAATAAAGTAAATGAGAAGAGTCTTTTATGCGTCCGCTTTTTTATTTTCGGTGATGAGTTTTAAAACCGCTGAACGTGAGCGAGTGATAGAACAGAATAGCTTTACAACGGGTGAACACATTGAATATCGGGTTCACTACGGTTTTGTAAGTGCTGCCGAAGCCATTGTGGATGTGGATGATAAATTTCAGAATGCCAACGGACGACCATGTTACAAAGTCAATATTGTGGCTCGGACGGTAGGCATGACTGACTGGTTTACGAAAGTCAGAGACGTATGGACTTCTTACATTGACTCATCAACGATTTTGCCCCAGCAATTCTACCAAAAAAAGCAAGAAGGGAATTATAGAAATGAGCAAAAAATCGTTTTTAATCATAATGCCAATACTGCCAAACAGTATGATATTGACGATGATAATGAGAAGAAAACCTTCAAAGTACCCGATAATATTCAGGATGTTGTAAGTGGATATTATTATTTGCGGACGATAGATTTTTCTAAAATGAATGTTGGTGAAAGCGTACCCGTAACTTTTTTCTTTGAAGGCGAAGTTTATAACATGAGGCTGAAATACCGTGGAAAAGAAGTAGTAAAAACGAAGTTTGGTAAAATAAATACGTTCAAAATTACTCCACAGTTACCCAAAAACAACTTTTTTCAAGATGAAGAATCAGTAAAAATGTGGGTTACTGACGATGCCAACAAGATTCCAGTAAGAGCCGAAATAGAGTTAAAAATAGGTTCAATCGCTTTGGATATTCGTAAGTTTGGAGGATTAAAAAATCCTATTAAGTTTAATTGAAAAGATTTTAGGTATGAGTTATCCAAAACTCATACCTAAAACCAAAATACCTACTTCTCTCTCACGCTAATAGCAATTCTACGATTTTGAGCTCTGCCCTCCTCCGTATCATTGGATGCAACAGCATTTGAGTCACCGTAACCTTCTGATTCTAAACGAGATTTGTCGATTCCACCCGCTATGATAGCGTCCATTACCACTTTTGCTCTTTCGGCAGAAAGTTTCATATTTGAGGCTGAATTACCAACATTGTCAGTATAACCACCAATTTTAATTTTCACCTTCGGAAATGCTTTCAAAATAGCAACCGTTTTTTCGATTTGCTCTTTTGATTCAACTTTCAACGTTGATTTACCTGTATCGAATAAAAGACGGTCGAAGTTAAACCAAACTTTTTTGTCAATTTGCTTCGTATCGTCTTGAATAAACTTCACGATTTGGTCTTCTAATGAGCCTTCAGGTACTTCAATTTCAGAGCCATCAGGTAACTTCAATTTGAATAATTTTTTCACAGCATCAGCAGCGTTAGCTACGGCACTACCTGCGGTACTGGCCGCCGAATCCATCGCCGCTCCAGCACTGGTGCTTACAGAGTCTATCGTACTGGTTACGGCTTCGGCAGTTTTATTACCACAGCCCTTCATGAAATAAAGTAAACCTGCAATTACGGCTGCTGCAATCAATAAAGGCAATAACCATTTGGGTAGCCCACTCGAAGCCTCCTCTACGGCTTCCGTAGCATAATTAGTAGCCGAACTAATGGTTTTAGAAGCATCGTTTGTCAGACCAGAAGCCAAATTAGAAACTCCACCAAACAATGACCCCATGCCTAAAAGTCCACCTAATTTATCGCCTAAACCAGTAGGCATAGCAGCAGAAATAAAATCTTTCTGACCTGCTAATAAATTCATTA
>JALONS010000465.1 GCA_025454855.1 Arcicella sp. | reverse complement strand
AGGAGATAGAGGTGGCGTTGTATCAAAGTTTTCCAGAAAAGGATATATTTTCAAAACTTACGAAGGGGAACTGAACGTAGGAGCTCAGGGACAAGTAGGTAACATGACAAATAATCTTTGGTCGTTTACGGTAGATGCTGACGACCCTAATGTGAGTAAAAAATTGGAAGATGCCATGCTCACGGGTAAAAGATTACGCTTGCATTACGAACAAAGATATTTGAAATTCTTTTGGATGGGTGATACTGAATACTTCGTAACCAAAGTAGATGAAGCACCTTGATTTTAATTTTGAATGATAGAGTTTTGAATGATTGAATAGACGTAAAATATTCAATCATTCAAAACTCTATCATTCACTAATTATAAAGATAGCGTTGAAAGAACGTTGTTCATATTTCTTACGGCATCGGCAGATTTATTGAACAATGCTTGTTCTTCTTCGTTCAAGTTATAATCAATAATTTTCTCCCAACCTGTTTTACCCAAAACTACTGGAACACCCATACAGATATCAGATTGTCCGTATTCTCCTTCTAAATATACCGAACAAGGAATTACTCTCTTCTCATCACGAATAATAGACTCAACCACTGCCATACTGGCTGCACCTGGTGCATACCAAGCAGAAGTACCCAATAAGCCCGTCAAAGTAGCACCACCCACCATCGTATCAGCAGCTACTTTTTTCAAGGTTTCTGCGTCTGCATAGTTAGCAACTGGCGTACCGTTCCAAGTAGCTAAACGAGTTAATGGAATCATCGTAGTATCTCCATGACCACCAATAACCGTTGCGTGCAAGTCGTTTGGAGAGACATTCATTGCCAATGATAAATAACACTTGAAACGAGCCGAATCTAATGCTCCACCCATACCAATAATACGGTTTTTAGGTAATCCAGAGGCTTTAAGAGCTAGATAAGTCATGGTATCCATTGGGTTAGATACAATCACAAAAATAGCATTAGGAGAATATTTCAAGATATTATCAACTACACTTTTCACGATTCCAGCATTCACCCCAATTAATTCTTCACGAGTCATACCTGGTTTTCTTGGAAGTCCAGAAGTGATTACCACCACATCAGAATCAGCCGTTGCAGCATAATCATTTGTTACACCTTTGAAAGAAGTATCCCAACCCAAAATAGCGGCAGTTTGAAACATATCTAATGCTTTACCTTCCGCAAAACCTTCTTTAATATCAAGGATTACTACTTCATTAGCTAATTCTTTTCTTACAATATTATCGGCGGTAGTAGCACCAACCGCACCAGCACCTACAACAGTTATTTTTGACATGATTGAATTTGAATTTATTTTTTGTGAAATACGTTTAAAATTTGATACAAAAGTAAGTCATTTGTAAATTCAACCGTGAAAAATGTAGAATTTTCTGAAAATTAGTCTATAAAATCCACAGAAAATTAAACCATACGCCCCACAATAACGCTGAAATGAATAAAGAAGATTTAATTACTCGGATTTTAAAATCCATTTTTTTCAAAACTGCTACCAGAAAAGCAGGAAAATACGCTGGAAAAGGCTTGGCTATTTTAGAGCTTCTGAGGGAAGCCCTCACAAAAGCACAGGATGTTGCTTCGGTAGAGAATAAAGGTATTGGTCAGATTCTCGCTGAAAAAATTACGATGATTGGTAGAATGTTAAAGGCGTATGCTTCGGGGGAGTACAAAATCATTCCGTGGAGTTCAATCGTGAAAATCATTGCGGTGCTTATTTATTTTATTTCACCCATTGATGTCATACCCGATTTTTTACCCATTATTGGTCTTACCGATGATTTAGCTTTAATAACGTGGTTGTTTACTTCGTTATCGGATGATTTGGCGAACTTCGAGGCTTGGGAAAAAGGACATTTAAAAAGTTTTTAATAATATTTTTACTTTTTTAGGGTTCTAACTTACAAGTCGTAACACATTAACTCATAAAAATCGTATCTTTACGCAAATTTTAACAATTACTGACATGGAGCTTACATCAATATTTTTATTATTAGGAAATCTCGGAACAGGAGAATTAGTTTTAATTGGCTTGGTTGTTCTTTTAATGTTCGGCGGTAAAAAATTGCCAGAATTAATGAAAGGCTTAGGCAAGGGAATGAAAGAATTTAAGGATGCTCAGAAAGATCAAAAAGTTTAGACGACGATTCAACAAAATAGTTTTTCAAAGTCTTACCAAAAGCATAGTCAAGATACTGTTAATGTCTTGACTATGCTTTTGTTTTTTAAAGTCATGTTAGCTTTACGCTTTATGCTAATTTAGCTTATCGCTTATTGCCTGTATTAACAAATTATGCAATATTCCACATTACAATCCATACAAGCAGACCTTTACTCTGGTAAAATCACTTGCCGCCAATTGGTTGAATTTTATCTAAAAAATATTGAAGAAAAGAATACAAAACTCAATGCTTTTTTGAGCGTTTATGACCAAGAGGCACTCCTAAAAGCGGATGAAATCGACAATAAAATCAAGGCTGGAACGGCTAAAAAATTAGCTGGTATGGTACTGGGTATCAAAGATTTACTTTGCTACAAAGACCATGTTTCACAGGCTGGAAGTAAAATATTAGCAGGCTTTGAGTCCCAATTTAATGCCACGGCTGTACAACGAGTTTTAGATGAAGATGCCATCATCATTGGCAGACAAAACTGCGATGAATTTGGCATGGGTTCTACCAATGAGAACTCTGCTTTTGGAGCTTGCTTAAATGCCGTTGGTGAAAACCGAGTGGCAGGAGGTTCTTCGGGAGGGTCAGCGGTGGCAGTACAGGCAGATATGTGTTTAGCTTCTTTGGGTACCGACACAGGTGGTTCAGTACGAATGCCCGCTGGTTTTTGTGGTTTAGTTGGTCTTAAACCCACTTATTCAAGGGTTTCTCGTTGGGGTCTGATTGCTTATGCTTCCTCTTTTGATTGTATCGGACCTATTACCAAATCAGTAGAAGATGCCGCTATTTTGTTAGAAGTCATTGCTGGAAAAGACGAACAAGATAGTACAGTTTCAAATTTACCCGTAGATGAATACGCAAAGCTAACGTCACAACGTTCTTAGTACAGTTTCAAATTTACCCGTAGATGAATACGCAAAGCTAACGTCACAACGTTCTAAGTTACGAATTGGTTATTTGAAAGATGCGGTTGAAAGTGAAGGTTTACAACCAGAGGTAAAAGCAGCAACTTTAGCAAAGTTAGCCTATTTAAAATCTCAGGGACACGAAGTAGAAGCCGTTGATTTTCCTCTGATAAAATCTTTCTTACCTACTTACTATATACTCACAACTGCCGAAGCAAGTTCTAATTTGTCGAGATTTGATGGCGTAAAATACGGTCATCGTAGTGCTCAGGCAAATGATTTGATGTCGCTATACAAAAAAACTCGTTTTGAGGGATTTGGAAAGGAAACTCGTAAAAGAATTATGCTGGGAACATTCGTATTAAGTGCCAGCTATTATGATGCGTACTACACCAAAGCCCAAAAAGTAAGGAGACTTATCAAAGAATTTACGGATAATTTACTACAACAATATGATTTTTTAGTTTGCCCAACTACGCCCACAACGGCTTAT
>JALONS010000176.1 GCA_025454855.1 Arcicella sp. | reverse complement strand
ATTAATACTTGTTTCTAAAGACTCTGTTTTATCCCCAAACGCTTTCAAACGGTAGTTATAGGTAGTATTAGGTTTCAAATCTTTATCTTGGAATTCGGTTAATTTGCCATCCAGTAAAGCAATTTGTTTATAGTCTTCAGTACCCGATTTTCTTTCTAATTTCAAAGACGTTGCCCCTGCGATGGTTTTCCAACTAATTTTTAGGGCATCAAAATAAATGATAGTAAATGTTAATTCTGGTGTTTTCAGTAACGCTGGAGTAGTAGCCTCCACTTGTGTGAAAGGTGATTCTGTTTTATCTCCCAAGGCTTTGATACGATAAACATACAAAGTATTGGAATTCAGATTTGAATCTATCAAAGTAACAGTACTGGCTGACAAGGTTTTAAAAGATACGAAGTCTTTGTCGGTTGGAGTTTTCCTTTCTAAGGTGTAAGAAGTAACATTTCTGACGCTATTCCACTTTAGTTTTAAGGAAGTTTTGGAAATAATTTCAATCTCAAAAACAGGTTTATCAAGTAAGGCATTTGTTTTAGCTTCAGCAATGGCGTAATCTGAAGTAACCACATTATTGATTGCCTGAATTCTATAAGTGTAAAGCGTGTTGGGCTTTAAATTTATATCTGTAAATGACGTTGTAGTGCCATCTAATGTTTTGATTACTTTGTAGGCATTCGTCGAATCTTTCCGCTCCAAAATGAATTGGGTAGCTCCAGTTACTAATTGCCAAGATAAAGTAATAGAATCATAGAAATTCACTTTGGCTGCGATGGGAGTGGAGGCGAGTTTTTGTGCAGGGTCTGGTTCTTTGTCAAGGATGGACACATCTTGAAAACTAAGAGCCATCACCCCTAATTTATTTTGCAGAAAAGGTCCTCCATAAAACTTCCTATTTTCTGTATCGAAATAGGGGTAATACGGCAATAAATACGATATTTTTTTAGCACTTGAAGGATTTTTAAGCGTAAGAATAATGGTATTTTTGGAGGCTCTACCGCTTGTTACGTTTCCTAATGTATTATCCAGTAAAAAATAGTCCTTCATGAATTGCTTGATAAGTGAGCCGTCTCTGTTCAACAAAGTCGTATCATTTTTCCAAATCATTTCTTGGTCATTTTCAAAGACCAACGCAATTTCATTTTTGGCTTCTGAAGTATAAAATGCTCTACGGATATTAGGTGATGATACATTAGTAGCGGTTTTCACGCCAAAATAATCTCTTTCTATTCTTCTGAAAATTTCGTTGGCAAAGGTAATATATCCCTCATTGGTATAATGCCCTCCGTCAAAACCAGTATTTCCAACGGTGGCGATACTTTCAAATTTTGGCTTGTGAATATCTTGTACTTGCCGTTGGTAATCCCGTAATACACCCGAACCATAATTTTTTACGTTTAAGATGCCAATTTGGAAGATATAATACTTTTGAAGATTAGGAAAATCCGTTTGCCAAGAACTGTAAAGACGTTCAAACTTTCCAGGGTATTGCCATGGGTCACTATCAATGATGTCACTTTCACCTTGCCAAAAAAACAAAGCCCTAAAATTGTTATCAACTCTTGCTTTTTTAGCTCTGTACAGCAATCGACCGTATATAGAACCCAAACCAGTGGGATTTCCGTTGTCTCGTTGATGTGAATCTATTTGTGTACCATGAACTGAGCCATTAATTACACAAGTGGGCATTTGATATTTTTCTAACAGTAATCTTTGTAATTCTAAACCCCAAACACCCACGGTGTAATCAGATTGTGACCAAAGCGTATCTGCTTCGGTGAAGGGTTTGCCAAACTCAGGAAGTCCAAAGGTTCTACAATATTTATTAGTAAAATTATAAGGTAAATAATCAACGGCGTAAGCGGCTCCGTTCGACTGCCCATTGATTAAAAACACTTCACCCGCAGCGACATTTTTTCTGGATACAATCAATACTGAGTCTGTACCTCTGCAAGCGTAAACATCAAAATTATAGTCGGCTAATTCTGCTTTGATAGTGCTTGAAAACGAAAACGTTCCAATTCCATTACTGCCGTACTGAAAATTGGAACGTCGATAATTATATTTTTGATTATTACGAGTTACCCACGCCGACATATACGACCAGCCCGTAAGTTCAATGATACCACTTATTTTTACTTCGGCTTCATTTTTATCATTCCGCTGAAAAACTTGCAAATCTTTGGGTAGTTCGTTGAAAACTACTGAAAAAAAGCGTTGAGCAGAAAGAATTTGGGTAGAAAACAACAGTAAAAGTAAAAGGATGTTTTTTTTCATTGGGTAATAAAATTCAGTTTAGTGACGCTCAATTTGTAAAGCGATATTTACACTAATCTTTATTTTGAGACCATGAATATAATGATGATAGACATTTTACAGAGTCATAAAGAATGTGTTCTGTAAAGATAACCATTCTTTAGTAAATCTAAAATTCTACTTTTAGCTTTTGTTAATGTTGGTCAATCTGATTCAGCAGAACTTCCTTCCAGTTTTGATAGATTTCTTGATAACTTTCTTGGTCGGTAAGATTGGGTTCAATGATACCAATTTTTTGCATTTTATTGAATGCTTCTTTCGGTTCTGAAAAATATTCTTTGCCGATACCAGCTCCTAATGCTGCCCCTTTTGAGCCGTCAGTATCGTACAATTCTACACAAACCCCCGTGACGTTTACCAGACTTTGAGAAAAAACTTTACTCAAAAACATATTGGCTTTTCCTGCACGAATAACCGAAGGCATGGTTCCGTTTTCTGCCATAATGTCCATTCCGTATTTCAATGAAAAGGCGATGCCTTCTTGGGCGGCACGGATGATGTGTGCATTGGAGTGAACGTTAAAATTAATGCTGTGAATGGTTGAACCAATAAATTTATTTTCTAAAACCCGTTCGGCTCCGTTGCCAAATGGTAAAATTTTCAAACCATTTGCACCTGCAACTACCCCCGATGCCATATTATTCATTTCTTCATAGGTACTTCCAATGGCTACGTTATCCCGCATCCAGCGATTTAAAATGCCCGTACCATTGATACAAAGTAGTGTTCCCAAACGGGTTTCTCCATTCATTTGGTGATTGACGTGTGCGAAAGTATTTACCCTTGACTTTGGGTCGAAGCCCACTTGGTCAGAAACTGAATAAATTACTCCCGAAGTTCCTGCGGTAGCCGCTACTTCACCAGGCTCTAAAACGTTGAGCGATAACGCATTGTTGGGTTGGTCACCAGCCTTGTAAGTTACGGTTGTGGTGCTACTCAATCCTAATGTATCAGCGATTGAACTTCTCAAAATGCCATGATTTGAAAATACGGGTCTAATTTCGGGTAAAATGTTAGCAGGGAAACCAAAGTATTTCATCACATCTTCCGAAACACTATTTGTTTTGAAATCCCAAAAAATACCCTCTGATAAAGATGAGTTGGAAGTAGTGATTTCTCCAGTCATTTTCATAGAAATGAAATCACCAGGAAGCATAATTTTATAAACTGAACCGTATGTTTTGGGTTCATTTGCTTTTACCCAAGCCAATTTTGATGCCGTAAAGTTTCCTGGAGAGTTCAATAGATGTGCCAAACATCGTTCTGAACCGATGCTTTCAAAGGCTTTATTACCAGTTTCTACGGCTCGGCTATCACACCAAATAATTGAGGGACGAAGTACGGATAAATTTCTATCCACCATTACTAATCCGTGCATTTGATAGGAAATCCCGATGGATTGAATATCTTTTGGATTATAATTACCTACTTTATGGCAGCGTAAAATGGCTTTTTGTACGCAATCCCACCACATTTCAGGGTCTTGTTCTGCCCAGCCACTCTGTGGCGAAGAAATAGTATTTTCAGTATCTGGATATTGAGCGGTTGCAATCAAGTTGCCAGTTGCACCATCAACAACGGAGGCTTTAATGGAAGATGTTCCTAAATCTATACCTAAAAGTAGCATTTTGAATGATTGTTTCTTGTTAATGTCACAAAAATAGAATAATTCTTTTAATTGTTCTATACTGTTCTAATTTCTTTCAATAAATACATTCATATTCATTGATTAGGTTATTTTTGGGTATAGTTTTGTGGAAAAATAAATCAATGTTACAACTAATAGAGGTTTCCAAATCGTTTTCTGATAAAAAAATTTTGGAAGATATTTCTTTCGAGGTAAATGCAGGTGAGATTATGGTCATTGTTGGTGAAAGTGGGTCTGGGAAAACTACTTTGCTCAATATTATTTCTGGAAATATCGTTCCCGATACTGGTGCTTTAAACCTCAATGGTCAGCCAATAGACCTGTATTTCAATCGACTTATCAGGGAACTACCTGATATTAAGTTAGTTCCGCAGGATTATCGCTTGAAACCTGATTATAAAGTTTGGGAAAACATTGATATTGCTCTGACCGAATACACGCCCGAATACCGCCGTCAGCGGGTAGAAGAACTGTTAATTTTGTGCGGAATTATCCAAATTAAAGATAAGAAACCTAAAGAAATTTCTGGCGGAGAAAAACAAAGAACTGCCATTGCCCGAGCTATTGCCGAAGAACCATTACTATTATTATTGGATGAACCTTTTAGTAACTTAGATTCCCTGAATAAAACTCATCTTAGAGATAAATTGGTAGAAATCATTCGGAAAGAATCCATTGCGTGTATTTTGGTTACGCACGATTTATTGGATGCCTTATTGGTGGCGGATAGAATAATGATGATGCAAAAAGGAAAAATCTTAAAAATATCGACTCCCGAATCTTTGCTGAAAGAGTCTGACAATGAGTATATTAACAATTTTGTTCAAAAATCAATTGCACCCGTCAGGGCTTTCCTTGAGAAATTTAGCTGAAAGATTATCTTTTGGCTTCTTTTAAATCAATTCCTTTTTTAGCATGATACTGAGAACGGTCGAGGAGGTAAACATCCAAGATAGCCTTTGGGCGTGCTAAGTATTCTCTCAAATAAGTTTTGTAACCGTTCGGAACGTCTTGGGCGGCAAAGGCAATGGCTTCAATGCCAAGCTGATTGGCTAAAAATAACGCACGGGCATTGTGCATGGGTTGTGAAATAATCGTGAATTTTTGCTGATTAAATACTTCTTTACAACGAATGATAGAATCATAGGTACGGAATCCTGCAAAATCCAAAGTCATTACATTTTCAGGAACGCCCAACGACATCAATGCTTTCTTCATGTCGTTGGGTTCGTTATAAAAAACAGAATCGTGATTCCCGCTCAAAATCAGAAACTTAATTTTCCCTTCTTTATATAATCTTGCGGCGGCTTCCATTCGGTACCGAAAAAACATATTTTCTTTACCACCGTAAACGGCTTTGCTTGTTCCTAAAACCAGCCCAACATCATTTGAAGGCATATTGTTGAGGCTGTAATAGTTTTTTTCATCGGTAGAAAACACAATCCAGAAATTAGCCAACACGACCCCCAATAACAAAAAGAAACTCAAGGCAAAAAAGCCTTTGAGAAAACGTTTGATGATTTTTCTCCAATCGATGGGTTGTTCAAGCGATATTTCGAGTGTGTTTTTCAGAAAATTTGATATTAAAATAAACCTAATTGTTCACCAGTCCCCACTTCGTTCATTTCGGGAAATTCAATTTCTTCGGGCGGAGTTAGTTTCTTTGGTAATTCAATTTCAACTACATTCTCATTATTAACAGCTTCTTCTTCGTTGGCATCAGTTTCTACAATACGAGACTCCAACTGTTTGATATGCTGCACTTTATAAGTTGTCAGTTTGCTTCCTATGGCTTTCCAACCTCTTATTTCTGTCATCTCATCTAAGTTGAGTTCTTCCTTCGTTAGTGGGGATGAATTATCTTTTTTGTAGGCTAATTCTATTCTTGGATAAACATCAACCGTAGCTAAAGAAAGTTTAGAACCTTTTTCATCCGAAATAAACAAGAATTTTTTATCAACGGTGGTGGTTTCTATCCTGAAACGTTTTACATAATATAGTTTTGAGCCACCATCGTAATAAATCGCTGTAATGATGCTGTCAGGAATAAATTTAGCAAGCACCATAATATCTTTGGGTTCATAGCGATTGGTCAATTCAAAATTAGTTAGTTCGTATTGACCGTCGTTATAAATCACCAAGATGTTGTCTTTGGCATCGAAGTTCCCTAAATATCTGCCGTGTTCATCTCTGTTAAGTCTGCCTACATTTTCATCGTAGTAAATATCCACACCTCCCAACGTAGATACACCAGCTGATTTTAAAGTGATTTTTCGGACGGGGTATTTGGTCAGCACATTTCCCATCGAATCACGACCTTTGATGAGCAATGTCTTGAAATCGTACTCAAACTGCTTTACTCTTGCCGTACAAGAAGCCGTTAAATTGATTTGAATTGTTTCGGCTTCACCGTTTTCATTAGCGGTAAAGTACAATATTTTTGATTTAGGATTGCCCAAAGTTAAGTCATATTCACGGTCACGGGTTACGGCGGTTATTTTAAATCTTTTTACGTAAGAAATGCCCGATTTTGCGTCAAAATAAATCAAATTATAAACTTTACGGTCATCATTTTTCTTGAAAACACAAGCGTAAATAATGTCTTTGCCCACAAAAACTTTTTCTTGTACTTTCGTAACCATACATTTACCATCTTGCCTAAATACAATTATATCGTCGATGTCGGAGCAATCCATTACATACTCTTCCTTCTTCAATCCGTAACCAATAAATCCGCCCACTCTATCAACATATAATTTTTGGTTGTTAGCCGCCACCACTGCCGCAGTAATGGTATTGAAGTTTCTGATTTCGGTTTTACGCTCCTTCCCTTTACCGTGTTTTTTTAGAATTTCTTTGAAATATTCAATCGAATAACGAATGATATTTGCCAGATTATCAAGCACTTCGGCTAATTCATCTTGCAAACGTTTCATTAATTCATCCGCTTTGAAGGCATCGTATTTAGAAATTCTTTTAATCCGTATTTCCAAAAGACGAAGAATATCTTCTTCCACAATCTCACGGTAGAATTGTGATTTGTACGGTTCTAAACCTTTATCAACCGTGGTAATTACGTCTTCAAAAGTTTCGCACTCCTCAATATCTCGATAAATACGGTTTTCAATAAAGATTTTCTCTAATGAACTGAAAAGTAGTTTTTCCATCAGTTCATCTCTTCTAATCTCTAATTCACGTTCTAAAAGCCTAACGGTTTGGGTTGTACAAGTTTTTAGAATCTCTGATACCCCCACAAAATGCGGTTTGTCTTCAATAATTACGCAGGCATTTGGAGAAATAGAGATTTCACAATCAGTAAAGGCGTAAAGAGCATCAATGGTTACGTCGGGCGAAACCCCCGGAGCTAATTGAACCTGAATTTCTACGTCTTTGGCGGTATTATCTACTACCTTTTTTATCTTGATTTTACCAGCATCATTCGCTTTAATGATAGAATCGATTAGACTGGTAGTGGTAGTTGAGAACGGAATATCTTTTATCAAAAGCGTTTTCTTGTCGAACTCTTCAATTTTGGCTCTTACTCGTATTTTTCCTCCTCGCTGACCATCCTGATAGTTAGATACATCTATATAGCCACCCGTCATGAAGTCGGGGTATAATTCAAATGGCTTATTTTTCAAGAAACTGATAGATGCCTCAATTAACTCAATGAAATTATGAGGCATTATTTTGGTAGAAAGCCCAACCGCAATTCCTTCTACTCCATGAGCTAACAAAAGGGGGAATTTTACGGGTAGTGTTACAGGCTCTTTTTTCCTACCATCGTAAGATAATTGCCATTCGGTAGTTTGCGGATTGAAAATTACATCTAAAGCAAATTTTGAAAGCCTTACTTCGATGTAACGGGCAGCGGCAGCTCCATCGCCTGTGCGATAGTCTCCCCAGTTTCCTTGACAATCAAATACTAAATCTTTTTGACCCAAGTTCACCATCGCATCGTTGATAGAAGCATCACCGTGTGGGTGGTATTGCATGGTTTGCCCGATAACGTTGGCAACTTTATTAAAACGACCGTCGTCCATTTCCTTTAAGGCATGGAGAATACGGCGTTGAACGGGTTTCAGACCGTCCTCTACCGCTGGAACGGCACGTTCGAGGATAACATAGGAAGCATATTCCAAAAACCAGTTTTCGTATAAACCTGATACTGCTACTTGTTCTTGTAAAACTTCTTCTTGGGAGGGCG
This sequence comes from Arcicella sp., assembly GCA_025454855.1. Classification (GTDB taxonomy): domain Bacteria; phylum Bacteroidota; class Bacteroidia; order Cytophagales; family Spirosomataceae; genus Arcicella. The sequence goes on along the minus strand of JALONS010000176.1, from coordinate 665 downwards.
TAATGATATTTTGTTCTAAATTTTCAGGCAGGTTTTCGTTTTCCATCGACTAAAATATTCCTTCTTTTTGATAATGGTTAGTTTTCCTATTTTTAGGCTATAACCATTAATAGCTACTAAAAAATTGGTATTTGAACCCTAATTTACACAAAAATTATGAAGGAAAAAAGTCTCGTTTCCAAACCCCACTAATTCGTGATTTGGTATTTTGTTGGTAGATAAATAAACTGACTGTTATTTTTTTGTAAAATGCCAACGTCATAAATCCCTTTTGGCATGGCATCGGTCATAACCGAACCAAAAAAACCTTCAATAAAGAAAACGCCCGTTTTTAAAAACTGTATTTTTTTATTCCGACGATGACTGGTTGGACTAATAAAGGTATTTTGAGGAGATTTGAAAACCAAATAAACATCTCCACGATAAGGAAGATTTAGATTGGTGAAATAATAAATATCTCGGTAGTCTGAATTTGAAATATTGAAGCTGTACGAAGAGTCTTTTTGAATTTCAATTGGATATTCAATGGGAGAGATTTGTTTAATTTTTGATAGATTTTTCACGGCATCCATGAGAGGAGTTTTCGGAATAATACTAACCCCTTGCTTAAACGATTGTTGTAGTTTCTCAGCGATATTGAGGTTAAAAGACCTATCATTTACAAT
>JALONS010000175.1 GCA_025454855.1 Arcicella sp. | reverse complement strand
AGTAAATATGAAAAGCCACTTTATTTAGAAAAATACCCTGTCAGTTTTCAAGAATACCAACATTCTTTTGAGATAGTAAAAAATGCTATGTTACGTGGTGACAGCTTTTTGACAAATTTAACCAAGCCTACACCCATCAAAATTAATTTGTCTTTGCAAGAGATTTTTCAAAGAAGTCGGGCGAAATATCAGTTATATTTTAAGGATAAATTTGTGTTGTTTTCACCCGAAATTTTTGTCAAGATTGAAAATGGGATTATCTCTTCCCACCCGATGAAAGGCACAATTTCTGCGGATATTCCTGATGCTGAAAACGTAATTTTGAACAATAAAAAAGAATTTGCCGAACATACAACCATTGTCGATTTAATCAGAAATGATATAAGTATGGTGGCTGAAAAAGTTTGGGTAGAAAGATTTAGATATATTAGTCGTGTACACACACACGAGGGAGATTTATTACAAGTAAGTTCTGAAATTTGTGGGAAATTACCCCAAAATTATCACGAGCAAATAGGTACACTTTTGTTTAAATTACTTCCCGCAGGTTCAATTTGTGGAGCCCCCAAACCTCAAACGTTAGCTATTATTAAAGAAGCTGAAAATTATGACCGAGGTTATTACACAGGAGTTTTTGGTATTTTTGATGGTGAAAATTTAGATAGTTCAGTCATGATTCGTTTTATTGAAAAGCAAGAAGATGGCAGTTTGATTTTTAAAAGTGGGGGAGGAATAACGGTGTTTTCAGACGTACAATCCGAGTATCAAGAAATGATTGATAAAGTTTATTTACCTCTATAAAGTGTATCACGATTCTCCGAATCGTGTTAAATAATTTTACGATTCTGGTGAATCGTTTTACAAATTCATGTGGAAATCAGAAGTACATAAGTTCTTGCAAGACAGTCAAATAGCGTTTGAAATTAATCACTCGTTATCTATTTTTGAAGTCTTATACTTGCCTGATTTTCAACTTTTCTTGCATCTAATTGATATTCGAGAGTTCTCTTCAAATATAATTCCAATAACTTATTTTCAAGACCTTTCCGACAAAGTAAACGCTCAAAATCAACGTATTATCCATCTTTGGGAAGATGTCTGGATTACTAAACAGCTTTTGGTAGAATCAAGAATTTTAGCGATGACTGGACTGTGCAAGCGTGTAAACGGGAGACACTGCTTTGTGAGTAAAATTGAGAAGCAAGAAGCGGATAATTTCCTGAATATCAATCATTTGCAGGGTGCTGTAAAAGCTAAATACAAATATGGTTTATTTTTGAAAGTGCAATATGCTTATAAGTATTTAGGTATCAAGAGTGAAACAGACATCTTGGTAGCGGTTGCTACTTTTAGTGGTGGACGCACCATGAATGAACCCGCAAGATATGGTAATCGGTCATTTGAATTGCTACGGTTTGCTTCGTTGAAAAATCATGTAATCGTTGGAGGGATGGATAAACTATTAAAGTATTTTGAAAAGGAATATCAGCCCGATGAAATAATGTCCTATGCAGATAGAGACTGGTCAAATGGGAATAGTTATATGAAACTGGGCTTTACGAAAATGAATGTTACACCACCTCAAAGATTAGGGTTAAACACTATTTCAAATAGCAGACTAAAAACCTCTGAAGAAGATGATGACAATATTTTAGAAGTATGTAATAGTGGAAATATTAAGATAGTTAAGTTTATAAAAAAATCTTCTTCTTCTAAATTAGAGGAAGAAGATTTTTGGAAGAAGTTTAAAATGAATGGTTAGACCATTAATTTGCATACAGGATTAAGGTGTACGTTAGTATTTTAATAGCATAGAACGAGCTATAGGTATGATAATGTGAGAACTAAAAGTAATAGTGTAGAGGTTTCCGAGTAGCTAATTTAGACCAAACCGTAAAATGCTAACTCTTCCGATTCAATAGATAGTAAAACTATTAACTACTCCAAAATTAGCCTTTTGGTTTTGGTATAAAAAAACATAACCCATATTTGGTATAATATGGGTTATAAGTGGTATTTATGAGTCTATATTTGGTTAAATCAATTATTGTTTTTTAACCAGTCTAAAAAATCACTTTTTCTACGCCGAGCGATGGGGAGTTTGGAGTCATTGCTCAAAATGACAATACCTCCGTCTTCGTTCAATACTTTTTGGACGTGAAAATGGGCAATCAGATGAGAGTCATGGATTCGGTAAAAATCATAATCTTCCAACAACTCTTGATAAGTTTTTAAATCTCTTGATGAGAGAAGAGGCTTACCTTCTTGGAGGTGAATAATGGTATAACCATTGGCGGCTTCGCAATGGATAATCTCCTGAATTTCAATCATTTCTAACCCCTGCTGGGTTGGTATTGCCAACTTGTTTTTCTTATTCCGAGGATTTTGTAATGTTGTAAGGAGGTTCTTTAAATCATCAATACTACTATTACTATTGAATTGTAAACTTGCTTTCGCTACGGCATCTTTGAGTTCTTGTGCGTTGATTGGCTTGAGCAAATAATCTAATGCAGAGAATTTGATAGCATTCAAAGCGTATTGGTCGAACCCCGTAACAAAGATTACCTTGAAGTTGGGTTTCGAGAATCTTGTCAGTAAATCAAAGCCTGTACCGTTTGGCATTTCAACGTCTAAAAAAAGTAAATCAGGTTTTAATTTGATTATTTTTTCATAAGCATCATCAATTGAGTCTGCGTGACTTAAAATTTTAATTTCTGGACAGTTTAAAGATAGCATTTTAGATAATGAATCTCTTGCATGAGCTTCATCATCAATAATAAGAGTCGTAAACATTACAAAAATAAGTGTGTGGTTTGGTCATAAATTTATTAATCAAAGATACACGACAATAATCACTTTTGTACCCTTAGCAACATTATTTTCATCAATTTTATCATTTATCATTACTTCAATTTTGGTGTTTTCAATAAGTTCCAGAGAACGTAACCTTTCTTCCGTTATTTCAGTACCTCTTGATTTATAGGGCTTTAGTGATTGATTTTTTATTTCAGCCGCTTTTTGTCTGCCAATTCCGTTATCATCTATTTCACAAATTAGCTTTTGGTCTTCCATTGTAAAGGTAATCGTTAGTTTACCCTCATTGTTTTCTTTATAAATTAAACCGTGATTAATGGCATTTTCGATAAATGGTTGTAGTAACATCGAAGGAATCTCTGTGTCTAACCCAACGTTTCTATCAATAATGAATTGGTAGGTGAATTTCCCACTGAATCTCAATTTCTCTAACTGGATGTAATATTCCAAGAGTAATTTTTCATCACGAAGGGAAATGTATTTATTTCTGGAAGATTCGAGAAAAAGTCTCATCAATCTTGAAAACTTACTTAGGTAATCTGTAGCCTCTTCAGTATTGTTATTGAGGATAAAATTTTGAATAGCACTGAGGGCATTAAATACAAAATGCGGGTTCATTTGTGCCTGAAGAGCTTGGAGTTCTAATTCAGCAAATTTTTTATTGATTTCTGTACGCTCCTGTTCTTTTTTCTGGATGTTCTTTGTTCGTAAATAGAAAAATAAAATGATGGCAGATAAAATCACGAAAATAATCAACAACTTAAACCAAAGTGTTTGCCAGAAAGGAGGATTGATAACAAAAACGATGGGTTTGATGGTTTGAGTCGCAATGCCTTCAATATCAAACGCTCGCAGATGAAATTCATATTTTCCAGGTGGTAGGAGTGAGAACTCCTTGTGAAGGTCTTCAGTAGGATGCCAAGTAGTATCATTGCTATTGTTGGAGAGTAATTTATAATCATATTTAATATTCTTGTCGCTCTTGTAAGAAAGAGCCACGAAGTCAAAGTCGATGTTATTTTGTTGATAAGTAAGGTTATAGAAAGAAGATACGGTAGTGTCTCGGCGGTTAATTTTGATATTTTTGATGATTAGGGGAGTGATATTAGGTACTGATTGTGCATTGACAATTTCTTCAATGGGTAATTTAGCTAAACCTTTGCTCGTTCCCACAAACAAGTCATTTCCTCTGGTAACGGTACAATTTACTTCAAGGGTTGGTAGTCCCTGAGCAAGAGATATTTTTTGTACGGTATATTTAATTGGCTGGTTATAAGACTTGACGATGACGACGTATATTCCTTCATTGGTAGAGGCAAACAAGTATTTTTTAGCTTTATCAAAGTACAAGTGATTGATAATCATACCTTGTAATTCAGGGAATAGCTGTACTTTATTATTAACAAAACGGTAAACGCCGTAACCGTCGGTTCCAGCCCAAAGGGCATTTTGGTCGTCAGACTCAAAACACGATATTGGTTTTGTTAGGATGGGATATTTTTGTTTGATGGATTGTATGTTTTGTAGTTGCTCATATTTGTTTACAATTTCCAGTCCTTTGTTTGTACCTACAAAAATGGCATCCTTTTTCATCAAAGTTTTTAATGCTAAAACTTTTAATGAAGGTATTACTTTGTACCCAAAGAAAGTATTCCTGTAATATGTATTTTTCTCTTCAAATAAACTTATAGTATTATAATTTCCTAAAATTATCGAGTTTGAAGTATTGGCAATCATAGTCTTAGCTCCTAAAGCATTAATTGTAGTACTATTTCCTTTTTTAAGGAAAGACCTTATTATCTTACGTGGACTGTTATTAGTGAGAATAGATTTAACTTTTTGAAAATTTGTTTCCTTAAAAAGATAGTTGCTTTTTATTATTTTATCATTCAATATAATACTTAGTCTGGTATCAAACCATAATATATAAATATGTCTTGGAGTACACATAATTTGTTTTACAGGTATTCTCTTTTGGATAAAATTATAATTAGCAAATGATTCATCTTTATTGATAATATCAATGTGTCCCTCATTATTTCCAAGCCATAACCTCTCGAAACAATCGTAAGCGATAGCTGTTATAGATTGTGTTGAAAACCTTTTTATTACCTTCGAATTAATTGATTTTTCGGATAGGAAATACATGCCATTATTTTTAGAACACACCCATAAATTATTACTATTATCAAAAAATACTGTATTGGGATTTAATTGTTTTATAAAATCTAAACTCTTTATTCTTTCTAAATTTTCGTTAATAATAAATAGGTCTTTTTCTGTTACCACTAACTTTCTATTTGGATTTCCTGCGTTTAAAACCAAACTTAGCTTATCGCTTTTAAAATAAGTTAAATCGCTTAGATTACGACTTTTGAACTGGTTGTTTTTGAAGTAAGCTATACTGTCATTATTGCCATAGATAGTCTTGTCATCATCAAATATTATGGTCACTGCATTTTCCCAAAATAGTTTTTTGATATAATTAATTGGGGGTAAAACGTGTTTCTTTTTTGCTATATTATGTTTTAAACCTTCAGAAAATGCTCTTAATAGCCATCTGGTAGTATTATTAGATTTGTAGTAAAAATGCTTATTAACGATTATAGGATAGTGTCTTATATATTGAGTATTTTTAGTTCTTTTTAGTGTATTACTTGGGATATCAAGTATTATGGTATTTCCATCACTCAAAATGATTCTTAATAGGTTTTTACTTTCTTGTACATAACACCAAATATGTGCATCGTAGTTATCCTTATATGGATTATTAATCACATGAAATTTATCGTCTTTTAAATCAAAGTAAAAGAAAGCATTAGCATAAGATAAAAACCAAATTCTTCCATTTCTGTCTTCGGCACAATGCCAAACATCGTTATTGGGTAAGCCATTTTTGGTAGTGAATTTCTCGAATTTATAACCATCAAAGCGAGCGACTCCTTTATCAGTGCAGAACCACATGAACCCCTTACTGTCTTGAAATGCTCGGTAAACGTGCGAACTCGGCAGACCATCATCAACCGTGTAATTGCGGAAATGTGGAGCTTGTGCAGATGAATATTGGCACGATAGGATGGATAGAAAACAAATAAAAAGCAGTTTTTTCATAATCCAAAAATACAATTTAGTGATGAGTTCTGAGTGGTGAATAATGAGTTTTAGTAAATAATGTCCTAATTTTGCAGAATCAGTTATCAGTTATCAGTTATCAGTTATCAGTTATCAGTTACAAAATATTAAGGAAATGACAGAAATGTTTTATTCTTTGAATATTTCTAATAGATTGTTGATTATTGTTCCCTGATACTGATTACTGTTCACTGTTTATTGATAACTGAACGAATGGAATACAATTTCAAAGAAGTAGAACAAAAATGGAGACAGTTTTGGGAAGAAAAGCAAACTTTCAAAACTGAAATTGATACCACTAAACCCAAATATTATGTCTTGGATATGTTTCCGTATCCGTCTGGTGCTGGTTTGCACGTTGGGCACCCGCTCGGATATATAGCATCTGACATCATCGCCCGCTATAAGCGTTTGAAAGGGTTTAATGTGCTGCATCCAATGGGTTTTGATTCTTTTGGTCTTCCCGCTGAACAGTACGCTATTCAAACAGGACAGCATCCTGCTATTACTACCGAAGAAAATATTGCCACTTACATCCGTCAATTGAAACAAATTGGTTTTAGCTATGATTGGAGTAAAGAGATTAGAACCTCTGACCCCAAGTATTATAAATGGACACAGTGGATTTTCATGCAATTATTCAATCATTACTACGATAAAGATGCAAACAAAGCGTTGAAAATTACTGATTTGGTTGGAAAATTTACTACCGCTGGAAATAAATCTGTGAATGCCGTTTGTGATGAAGATACGCCTGTTTTTACTGCGGAGGAGTGGAACGGAATGAGTGAATTTGACCAACAATCATTGTTGTTGAAATATCGTTTGACGTACCCTGATGAATCAGTGGTGAACTGGTGTCCAGGTTTGGGAACTGTTTTGGCGAATGATGAGGTAAAAGATGGCGTTTCGGAACGTGGAGGATTTCCTGTTGAACAAAAGAAAATGAAGCAATGGGCAATGAGAATCACTGCCTACGCCGACCGTTTAATTGACGGATTGAACGAAGTGGATTGGTCAGACGCTTTGAAAGAACAACAACGTAATTGGATTGGTAGAAGTACGGGTGCTTCTGTTCGATTTTCGGTTTTCGATGATGGAATTTCGGAAAACCGAACATCAAACCGAAGCGTCGGTCGCATCGAAAGACCAACATCGATTGAGGTTTTTACAACAAGAGTCGATACTATTTACGGAGTTTCATTCATGGTAATTGCCCCTGAGCATGAATACGTGCCGTTTTTGACTACCCCAGAACAAAAAGAAGCGGTTGATGAATACGTGAAATGGGTGGCTTCGAGAACGGAATTAGACCGTATGTCGGAAGTGAAAAAGGTTTCGGGTGTGTTTACAGGAAGTTACGTGATTAATCCTTTTAACGACGAGAAAGTACCTATTTACTTGGCTGATTACGTTTTGGCAGGTTACGGAACGGGTGCGGTAATGGGCGTTCCTTCGGGTGACCAGCGTGACTGGAATTTTGCAACGCATTTCAACTTGCCGATTATTCCCATTCTTGATGCTCAAAAAGATATTGATAAGCAAGCTGATAATACCAAAGAAGGAAAATACATCAATTCTGGAATTATTAATGGCATGGAGTATAAAGAAGCTACCAAAACGTTAACTGATTGGTTGGAAGAAAGAGGCATCGGAAAAGGAAAAATTCAATACCGTTTGAGAAATGCTGTTTTCAGTCGCCAACGTTATTGGGGTGAGCCAGTTCCAGTTTATTTTAAGGATGGGTCGGGCGGCGAACCGCTTCCTTACTTGATTGAAGAATCAGAATTGCCATTAGATTTACCTGTAATTGACAAATATTTACCAACCGAAACGGGTGAGCCACCTTTAGGACGTGCCGAAGGTTGGAAATATCAAGGAGAATACGATTATGAACTTTCCACCATGCCAGGTTGGGCGGGTTCATCTTGGTATTGGTATCGTTATATGGATGCTCAAAATGAGCAAGAATTTGCTTCTCAGGAGTCAATCAACTACTGGAAAGCCGTTGATTTATATATTGGAGGTTCTGAACACGCCACTGGACACTTATTGTACAGTCGTTTTTGGAATAAGTTTTTGAAAGACTTAGGACTTGTTCCAGAAGAAGAATTTGCTAAGAAATTGATTAATCAAGGCATGATTCAGGGACGTTCTAACTTTGTTTATCGTGTGAAATCATCGGTTGGGGTAGGGAAAAACCCAGTTTTTGTCTCTTACAATTTGAAAGACCAATATGAAGTAACCGATATTCACGTGGATGTGAACATTGTCAATAATGATGTGTTGGATATTGAGGCTTTTAAAAATTGGAGAGAAGATTTTGCTAATGCCGAATTTATTTTGGAAGATGGAAAATACATTTGTGGCGTGGAGGTTGAGAAAATGTCGAAGTCGAAATACAATGTTGTAAATCCAGATGTTTTAGTGGATAAAGTGGGTGCCGACACCTTGCGTTTGTACGAAATGTTCTTGGGTCCGTTGGAACAAGCTAAACCTTGGAATACCAACGGAATTGATGGCTCATTTAGATTTATCAAAAAAGTTTGGCGTTTGTTTTATGATGACTTAGGAAACTTTAAGGTGAAAGACGAAGCCCCAACGCCAGCCGAATTGAAGGTTTTACACACAGCCATCAAGAAAGTGGAGGAGGATTTGGAACGTTATTCGTTCAACACGGTAGTTTCTACATTAATGATTTGTGTGAATGATTTGGGTTCGTTGAAATGTTCTAAAAAGGCAATTTTACAAGAATTAGTCATTTTGATGTCGCCATATACGCCACATATTGCCGAAGAATTATGGACGTTACTGGGCAACGAAGCTGGTACAATTTCCTACGCTTCATTCCCCAAATTTAATCCAAGTTATTTGGTAGAGGCAAATTTTGAGTAATTTAATCCAAGTTATTTGGTAGAGGCAAATTTTGAGTACCCAATTTCTATCAATGGGAAAGTACGTGCTAATATTTCTTTCCCAACGGATGCTGCTCCTGCTGATATTGAAGCGGGTGTTTTAGCTAACGACATTGTGCAGAAATGGTTAGACGGAAAAGCTCCTAAAAAGGTAATTGTTGTTCCGAAAAGAATTGTGAATGTGGTGATGTAATTTAATTAGTGATTGAGTGAATGGTGATTGAGTGAATAAAGTATAGAACTTTTCCACTCAATCACAAAATCACTCAATCACTCAATATTCAATTGAAAATAGATATTCTCCACGAAGACAACGAAATTTTGGTTGTCAATAAACCCGCAGGTATTCCTTCTCAACCTGATAAAAACGTTCTCCACGAAGACAACGAAATTTTGGTTGTCAATAAACCCGCAGGTATTCCTTCTCAACCTGATAAAAACGGTACACCTTCACTGTTGGAAATTCTTTCCGAAAATCGCCCAAATTTATTTTTAATTCACCGTCTCGACCAACGTGTGAGTGGACTTATCATTTTTGCTAAAACAGAGTCAATCGCAGCAGAACTGAGTAAGGTTTTTAAGTCCAGAAATATTACTAAAAAATATCGGGCTATTGTAGCCAATAAACCCATTCAGGAGCAAGGGAAATTAACCCATTGGCTTTTGAAAGATACCCAAAAAAATCTGTCAAAAGCGTTTAATAAAGAAGTTAAGAACAGCCAAAAAGCAGAGTTGGCATACCAATTGGTTCAATCTTCGGAGCGGTATCATTTGCTTGATATTGAATTACTTACGGGACGTTTTCATCAAATACGTTCGCAGCTATCTTCCATTGGTTGCCCGATTTTGGGGGATTTAAAATACGGTTATAAAAGGAGTTTACCAGATGGTAGTATCTTTTTACAGTCCTATTTTTTATCGTTCAATCATCCAAAAACAAATCAAGCACTTGAATTTGAAATTGAAATACCTGAATTATGGAAAAAATATGGCTTTACGGCTTGATTACTAAGGTTTTAT
>JALONS010000174.1 GCA_025454855.1 Arcicella sp. | reverse complement strand
GTATCGCAAGTCATTTTAATATAACGCCAAGCAAAGTTTTCAGAAAGATAGCTCTCCAATTCAGAGCGGTCAGCGAAGAATTTACGTAAGTCATTAGCATCAGTGATGGTACGATTTACTAAATTTTCAAAGAAAGGTTTTACACTTTCCCAAGTAATTAATTCAAACTCTTCACCCAAAAACTTACGAGCGGGCGGAGTGGTAGATATGGTTTCTTGCATTGTTTTAAATTTCTGTTTGTTCAATGGTTTTCGATTCTGGAGAATCGAGTTACATTTTCAAAAGTAATAGATTTCCTTCGATTGAGTAGAAATGATTTAGAAAATGTAATTTTGTAAACTACAAAATCATAAAAACCCAACTACGCCAATGACCAATATTACGAATCCGCATGACAAGTTTTTTAAAGAATCTTTCTCTCGAATAGAAGTTGCAAGAAGTTTTATTGAAGAAATTTTCCCTAAAGAACTTAGCGAAAAAATCAATCTTGAAACACTATAACTCACGAATACCTTGACAATGGCATCAACTTGACAAGGGGTGACTTAATTATGACAATGGCATCAACTTGACAAGGGGTGACTTAATTATTATCTTTACCAAAGTTTCAACAACAGTAAATAATATTGCTATGACTATCGCCGAAGAAATAAAAATTGAAGAGAGAGAAAATCTAACTTTAAATCATATTAAAGGACTCTTAGAAAAAGGTCTTCAAGCAGAGTTTATAGCTGATGCTTTTAAACTACCGCTTCAAAAAGTGGAAGAAATTATACAAAAGATAAAATCTTCTTCAAATTAGAACAAGACTTTACCTGTAATTTGTCCAGCTCTTGCTTCCAATCATTTTAATTTTCTAATATTACTTAGCGGTAAATCTTTAATTAACAGTATTTTATCTGTTAATCAGTCGCTATAAATTTTCTATTACACGATGCCCCTCACCAAAGAGCAAGTCCTAAAACAATATTACGGATACGATAAATTTAGACCTCTCCAAGCCGATATTATTGATTGGGTTTTGTACGGACAGGATGCCATGGTACTGATGCCGACGGGTGGTGGTAAATCTCTTTGTTTTCAGATCCCCGCTTTGATGATGCAAGGGCTTACTTTGGTTATTTCGCCCTTAATTGCCCTCATGCACGACCAAGTACAGGCACTCAAAGCCAACGGTATTCCTGCTGAATATCTGAATTCTTCGCTGAGTGGGCAACAACAATCAGCAATTGAAAGACAGGTACGGGCAGGTGAACTGAAACTCCTCTACATTTCTCCAGAAAAACTTTTTACACAGGGTTATTTAGATTGGATTAAGTCATTGAATATTAGCCTTTTTGCTATTGACGAGTCGCACTGTGTTTCTACTTGGGGGCATGATTTTCGTCCTGAATATACACAATTACACGTTCTGAAAGAGGCTTTCCCGAATGTGCCAATGATTGCCCTAACCGCAACCGCCGACCGTGTTACTCGCAAAGATATTCTTTCGCAATTAGGTATTCCAGAAGCCCGAACTTTCATTTCTTCTTTTGATAGACCCAACCTCTCTTTGTCGGTTTTACCAGGGAGAAATCGAATAAAAATTATTCAAAATTTTATTGCTGACCATCCTCGACAATCGGGTATTATTTATTGTTTGAGTCGTAAAAATACTGAAACTGTTGCGGAGGCTTTACAAAAAGCAGGCATCAAAGCGAGTTATTACCACGCAGGTATGCCCGCTGCCGAACGTGCAAGAGTACAAGATGCGTTTATTCGTGATGACGTGCAAGTGATTGTGGCAACGATTGCCTTCGGAATGGGTATTGATAAATCTAATGTGCGTTGGGTAATTCATTATTCGATGCCTTCCAATGTAGAAAGTTTTTACCAAGAAATTGGTCGTGCTGGACGTGATGGCGTAAAATCTGACACTTTACTTTTTTACACTTATCAAGATGTGTTGTTGAGAAAAGACATGATTGCTACGTCTGAATTACCCGAAGAAATGAAGGAAGTTCAAAACGCTAAACTCGACCGTATGAAACAATACGCCGAAGCTGAGATTTGCCGACGACGCATTTTATTGTCTTATTTCAACGAAGAAGTGACCAAAGATTGTGGCAATTGTGACGTTTGTAAAAATCCTCCTATGCGTTTTGATGCCACTCTATACGCCCAAAAAGCCCTTTCTGCCATTGCTCGTACCAACGAAAAAGTAGCAATGGGGATGTTAATTGATATTTTGAGAGGTTCAAACAACAAAAGAATTATCGACCTTTGGAGCTGGCAAAGAACTCAAAACAGACGAATGGGCAGATTATTTACAACAAATGCTCAATTCGGGCGTGATGGATATTGCCTATGACGAAGGACACGCTTATCGTCTAAATAATGCTTCTTGGGCGATTTTGAAAGAAGGTCGGAAAGTACAATTGGTACGATACAAGCCTTTTGAAGAACGTCAGGCAGAACGTGAAGCCGTAGTTCCGAAAGAAAAAACGAAGAAAGAAGTCATCAAAGATGCGTTATTTGAGCGTCTGCGTGAGTTAAGAAAACGTTTGGCTGACGATAAAAATATTCCTCCATTTGTAATTTTTTCAGATGCAACACTCTCGGATATGTCTCAACAAAAACCAATCTCACAAGCTGAAATGCTGAATGTTTCGGGAGTTGGACAACAAAAATATCAACAATACGGTGAGATTTTTATCCGAGAAATTCGTGATTTTTTGAAAACTGTATCCAAAAGTAGCTCATCGGCGGGCATTGATACGGTGCAATATACCTATCAGCTTTATCAAGAAGGGTACTCGATTGAAGAAATGGCACAGCTCAGAGGGTTGAGTCCAGTAACGATATTTTCACATTTAAGTAAACTCTATGAAGAAGGTAAAAGCATAGATTTCAGTCCGTTCATTACTAAGCAACAGTACAAAGAAATAATTGGAGCAGCCAAAGCGATGAATGTAAAAAAAGGCGAAAGTATCAAAGCTCTTTACGAAGCAATGGACATGAAACATGAGTATTCTGTTATTAGAATAGCCCTGACGGTCGGGTTTAAGGAAGGGGAGATATAAAGAGAATAACTCAAAAATAGACCACTGATAATACGGATTAGACTGATACACACTGATAAAGTCCGTCAAAACTTGTTAAACCTATGTCATTAGTGGTTGATGAAGTAAATATGATTGATTTGTATTAATACGTATGTAATTCCGAAAAAAATATATTGAGTTGGTTTTAGCAACATAGCCATGAACGATTTAAAAACCTTTGAATTCCACCGTTTTGTAGAAGGAATTTTGCATACTCAAACCTATGAAGCATTTTTGATTACTGATGAAACTATGTTTGCCCAAAATCCTCCTCATTTTCCTTATCGAAACTACTTTTATGGTATAGGTTTGATAGAAGAAGGTGAAAGAACGTTACGGGTAGGAATCGAAGACTATCATCTTAAAGCCAAAGATTTATTAGTGATAGGACCGGGTATTATCCGCCAATGGTTAGATACCAACTGGACAGTTAAACAAAAGGCTATCTTTTTTACACCTTCTCTCTTTGAGTCTCCCATCAATCCTCATTTCCTAACGGATTCTTTTATTTTTCATCTGGGTATCAAACACGTTATCTCTCTAAACGATACTGACTATCATTTTTTTTCTCAACTTTTTGAGAGTATGAGTAAAAACCAATACCCTAAAATCATAGCGGCACTAACGCTCTCCATGATTGAGAAAATAGAGTTACTGCATCTTGAAAATAAAAAAACTGGTCATAAATCCTCTCGTAAACAACAAATTACAAAACAGTTTTGTAGCCTGATAAACAAGCATTACCTCGAAAGTAAGGAAGTGTCTTTTTACGCCGATAAATTAAATATTACTCCAAAGTATTTGAGTGAAGTAATAAAGGAAGAAACAGGAAAAGCCCCCAAAAATTTAATAGAGCAATTATTGATGCAAGAAGCTAAAAGTCTTTTGAAACAAACCCAAATGAGTATAAAAGAAATTAGTTACTGGCTCGGTTTCGATGACCCCTCCTATTTTACAAAGGCTTTCAGGGTTGCGGAAGGTATCACCCCCAACGAATACCGAAACATTTGAAAAACCGAAAAAAATACCATTTTTACCGTCTTTTATGCCTTGAAATCACTTCATTTGAAGAATTATCTTTGTCATGTTAATTTAATAAATAATTAAACAAAATATTTACTCAAATGAAAAAGACATTAAATCAAACCATTGGGTTGGAAAAAAGATATAACGGTCGGGGATTTTCATCTACCGATTTAAGAGGAGGAATGCTGGACATTAATCCCTATTTAATCCTTACAGAATTTAATATGAGTCATCCGTTTTTTCCTCCGCACCCTCATGCGGGTGTATCGGTGGCTACCTACATTTTTCCAGATTCTGAAGGTGCATTTATCAATCGAGATTCTAAAGGTGACCATAGCAGAATTGAAGCAGGTGGGCTACATCTTACACAAGCAGGTGTAGGTATGCAACACGAAGAAGTACCCGAAGTAGCAGGTGTGAATGTTCACGGAATGCAAATTTGGATAAATCATTCAGCCGAAAACCGCCTTTCAGAAGCCCTTGCCTATCATGCCAAATCAAAAGAGATACCAGAGATAATCATGGATAAAGCTAAGATTAGGGTTATTTTTGGAAATGTTGGAGATGTACAGGCAGCCATTACGCCTCTTACGCCAGTGGTGCTTTTAGACGTATATATCCAAGCTAATGCTGAAATCGATATTCCAATGCCAGAAGGAATGCAAGGTGTTATCATGGTTTTGGAAGGTAAGGGAATATTGAATGAAACAACACCAGTATCTGCTTTGTCGGGGGTATCATTTGGTAATACAGGAGACAGTTTATCGGTAAAAACCAACGAAACAGAGATTCATTTTTTAATAACTGCTGGAGAGCCAATACACGAACCTATCGTTTATGGAGGTCCTTTTGTGATGAATACAACAGACCAATTATTGGAAACTAAACGTCGTTTTAGCCGTGGAGAAATGGGCGTATTAGAACCTTCAGTATCATTTTGATAGGTTTGGTCTGAGTCCAAGCAACTTCATGCTGGATTAGAGTACGCTCAAATAAAAAACTCAGTCTTTTGACTGAGTTTTTTATTTGAAATTTAGAAGAGTTATTTCAAAGAATTACCGTAACCTACCACTAAAACAGAAACGATAATGGTTAAAATGCCTACAATGATAGTGGTTAAAGTTTTCTTTGAAACACCTTTCCATTCTCTCAATACCAAGCCCCACGAATTAGCTACCAAGATGATAAATGCCATGTGTAAAATCCATGAACTGGGTCCATTTCCGAGACGACTTTCGCCCATTCCGTAGAAGAAGAATTGCAAAAACCACGTTGTTCCTGCAATGGCTGAAAAAATGTAGTTTTTCAATAAAGGTGTTTCCGAATTTGAATAATCACCAAATGAATTATTTTTAAAATTGAGATACATACACCATAGCAAATTGGTGGTTAGCCCTCCCCAAAGAATGACCACGTAAACGACGTTATTCCTGTATAAAAATTCTCCTTGACCTACATTTTGAGCCATCCATTGGTCATTGGCAATTTGTGCCATTGATGAGCCTGCTTCAATTCCGAAACTAAAACAGGCACTCAGAACCCCTGAAACTATTGAAAATGTCAGTCCTTTTACAATGTCAAATTCGGTGTTATCCTCTGTTTTTCCACTGAGGTCTTTGTCTTTCATACCACCTGCTTTTCCACAAATAACAATACCCAACACGCAGATTGCTAAGCCCAATAAAACCATTTGTCCCCACGAAGTAGTCATTAAATCATGGATGGTATCTTTGCCTGCGGTCGGGTTAAAATTATAATATATCGAAGGAATAATAGAACCAAAAACCGAACAAAGCCCCAAGATAATAGAACTACCAAGTGATACGCCCAAATACCTAACACCCAGTCCGTAAGTTAGCCCACCGATTCCCCACAAAAGCCCCATCAGATACGTCCAGAACAAAATAGAGCCATCGGTATTAGCAATGATTTCACAGAAGTTGGGTATTGTTAGATAAGCGGCAATGGGTGGCACAATAAACCAAGAAAATATTCCTCCCGTAATCCAGTAACTCTCCCAAGACCAGCCTTTTACTTTTTTGTAAGGAATATAAAAACTACCCGATGCAAAACCACCAATGAAGTGAAAAATAACGCCAAAAATTGCTCCCATTGCTAAAGTTAATATAAATAAAAAATGATAAAATATAATTTTACAAACCTAACTATTCCTCCACAAAGAATACACCTGTACTTACCTGTTTGTCGAGATATTTATATGATTTACTTGGATAGGTACATTCCAGAATTCTGTAAGGTACAAAGTAGCTTTTACTCGATATTTGGGCTGATTGAATCAGTAATAGGGCTAAATGATTGGTTTACAAGAATTTCCTCTACTTCCAAGCAGAAATAAAAGAATTTTGGCTTGTATTCAATAAATTCTAATTGATTATAATTAATTTTGTACTTTTACAAGAAATTTCAAATTTAGGGTAAAACAAAGCCTAAGTTTTAAGCATAAGACACAAGAACTAATCAATAAAATGGGATTATTTAGTTTCCTAACTTCAGACATTGCAATTGACCTTGGTACTGCCAACACGTTAATTATACACAAAGACCGCATTGTAGTTGATGAGCCATCTATCATTGCTCTTGACAAAGCCACCAATAAAGTTTTGGCTATTGGAAATAAGGCAATGCAAATGCACGAAAAAACCAATGAAAATATCAAAACGATTCGTCCGTTGAAAGATGGAGTAATCGCCGACTTTACCGCTGCTGAGTTGATGATTCGTGGGATGATAAAAATGATTGATACGGGTAGTCGCTTTTTTACGCCTTCTCACCGTATGGTTATTTGTATTCCTTCGGGCATTACCGAAGTTGAAAAACGTGCCGTAAAAGACTCTGCCGAACACGCAGGAGCAAAAGAAGTGTATATGGTTCACGAGCCAATCGCTGCGGCAATTGGTATTGGTATTGATATAGAACAGCCCAATGGCTCAATGATTGTGGACATCGGTGGAGGTACTACCGAAATTGCTGTAATTGCCCTTTCAGGGATTGTTTGTGAGGCTTCGGTGCGTATAGCAGGAGACGTTTTCACTCGTGATATTGTAGATTATATGCGTCGTGAACACAACCTTTTGATTGGTGAGCGTTCGGCGGAATTAATCAAAATTGAGGTAGGTTCGGCATTGCCAGAATTAGATAATCCTCCCGCAGATTACGAAATTCGTGGGCGTGATTTGATGACGGGTATTCCTAAAGAAATTAAAGTAACGTATTCAGAAATTGCTTACGCCTTAGATAAATCTATTTCCAAAATTGAGGAAGCCGTTATGAAAGCATTGGAAGTATCACCTCCTGAGCTTTCAGCCGATATTTATCACAATGGTATTCACCTGACGGGTGGCGGAGCTTTGTTGCACGGTTTGGATAAACGTTTGGCTAATAAAACTAAATTACCAATTCATATTGCGGATGACCCACTTCGTGCAGTAGTACGTGGTACAGGCGAGGTTTTGAAACACTTAGACCACTTCAAACCGATTCTTATTTCATAATTTTTCAATGAGTGATTGAGTGAATGATAGAATGAGTGAGTGTTTTTAGTTGTTAGTAAAATGAGTGAATGAATGAGATTCCCCTCAATTATTCACTCATTTTATTATCAAATATTATCTGTTACTCACTCATTGTAGTTTATCACTCATTCACTCATTCACTCATTCACTCATTGATTAGATGTATCAACTCGTCCAATTCATATCCCGCCAGCGAGCCTTCATTTTGTTTGCCATTTTGGAGGTGTTGAGTCTGTGGTTTTTTTATTCTTTCAATAATTATCCCAACGCTATTTTTTTCAATACTACTAATCTGTATGCAGCGAAAGCGTTGGCTGCCTCCAACTCAATTAAGGAATATTCAAATTTAAGGGATGTTAATACAGAATTAGCTACTGAAAATAGCCGTTTGAATGCCTTAGTATCAAAATTACAGGCTCAACAGTTAGATAAATCAATCGTTAATTATAAGGCTGACTCAGCCGTTGCCGCTCGTTTCAAATTCGTGGTAGCGAAAGTCCAGAATCTTACTACTACTCAGTTTAATAATTACATCACCATTGACAAAGGCTCTGCCGATGGACTTGCACCCGGTATGGGGGTTATCTCTTCTACGGGTGTGGTGGGGAAAATAAAATCCTGTTCCGAACATTTTTCGGTAGTTATTTCCATTCTACATTCGTCTTACTCTGTATCAGCTAAGATTAAAAGTAACAGTGAAATTGGTTCAGTAAAGTGGGAAGGTACTAACCCCGATGAGGTAGAAATGACCGAAGTATCAAGGTACAAAACCGTGAAATTAAAAGATACCGTTGTCACCTCTGATTTCAATTATGTTTTCCCTCCTAACATTACCATTGGCTATGTTAAGAAGGTAGGCGTAAAATCTGACCAAACTTTCCATGATATTAAGCTCCAATTAGCCACTAATTTTCATACACTATCGTATGTGTACGTCATTAACAACAAGTTATTGAACGAGCAGAAAGCATTGGAAGAAAAAAGTGGGGATGTGAAGACGAAGTAGCTTTTGGCTTTTGGCAATTGGCTTTCAGCAATTAGCTCTGAAACAAAAATTTAACAGGAATTAAGAAAGTAAACAAAGCCGACAGCCGACAGCTGAAAGCTAATAGCTATAAAATGACCCAAAAGAATTTAATATCACAAGTTTTAGTTTTTGGATTTTATCTTTTGTTACAAATTTTCTTTGTTAGACAATTGGTACTTTTCAATTATGCTTTCTGCTTTGTTTATATTGCCAGTATTACGCTTTTACCCTTCGAGACCAATCGGATTACGTTGATATTATTAGGGTTTCTATCGGGTTTAACGGTTGATGTCTTTTATAATACCATTGGAGCAAATGCCGCTGCCATGACGCTCATTGCGTATTTACGCCCTTCTATTATCTCATTACTAACACCACAAAGAGGCTATGACGAACGCCAAACATTGAGCCTAAACTCGATGGGACTCACGTGGTTTATCACCTACACGGCTACGCTTACGGTTATTCACCATTTTGTACTTTTCTTATTAGAAGCATCAGACTGGGGGTTGTTTTTACCCGTATTAGCGAAGGTAATTTGTAGTACAATTTTTACTACCGTTGTGATTGTAATTATTCAATTCTTCAGAAAAGAATAATTCCGATATTCGATGTTTATCAATACCTGAGTATTAAAAATGGAACACCGAACATCGGAATATCAAATCAAAAATCTATTTCAAAAAGCTAATACATTTTCTGACCATTTCAGTGGTTTGGTCAAAATTCCCTGATTCTAAAACTGTTTTAGGAAATAACTGAGACCCCATGCCAACGGCAGTTACGCCCGCCGAAAACCAGCCTTTTAAGTTATCTTCGTTAGGCTCAACGCCACCCGTTACCATCACTTTTACTTGGGGCATTGGTCCTTTGATAGCTTTAATAAATGCCGTTCCCAGTACATTGGCAGGGAAAATCTTCACGATATCAGCACCAGCTTGTTGGGCTTGATAGATTTCCGATACCGTCATCACGCCAGGAAACCACGCCATATTGTATTGATTACAAACTGCCCCTACCGCTGGATTCAGACAAGGCTGAACGATAAAGTCAGTATCTAAACCAACAAAATATTCGGCTTCTTCGGCATTGAAAACCGTACCAATACCAATTGCCATATCGGGTAATTCTTGGCGGATATATTTTACCAATTCCGCAAAAACCTGAGCCGCACCTTCACCTCGATTAGTGTATTCAAAAACCTTGATTCCACCGTCGTAACAGGCTTTTACCACGGCTTTACTCACCGCTAAGTCGGGGTGATTAAACAAAGGCATGATGGGTACTTCGTTGAGCTTTTTGTATAATTCTTGTTTTGTAAATTTCATTTTATTGTAAACACATAGAGACATAGAAAACATAAGGTTTAACAGGCTCTATGTAATGTTTAAATTTATGGATTAATTTTCAATTTTAAATGCTCAATATTCAAGTAAAAATGTAGTATAATCTACTGATTTTCAAATATTTGAATATTGAGCGTTGCTAATTGAAAATTAGTACTTTTACCTTTTCAACCTCCCGCTTACATCACCTGCCATTACGGCTTCTACCTCTTGTACACTCACAAGGTTAAAATCGCCCTCAACGGTATGTTTTAGAGCTGAAGCTGCCACGGCGAACTCAAGAGCTTTTTGGGTATCTTGGTAGGTGAGTTCTCCGTAAAGATAACCGCCCATAAAAGCATCTCCTCCACCGATTCGGTCCACAATATCTGGAATATCAATGGGTTGAGTTTCCAACATATTTTCACCGTCCCAGCACTTACCCAGTAGAGTGTTATGCGAAGCAGAAATTTGTCCACGTTTGGTAGTCAAAATCTTTTTGACTTTCGGGAATCGTTCAGTTATTTGTTTACAGACTGATTTAAAACTTCCTTTTTCGTCGTTGGCTACAATCCCAAACATATCGGCTGCGTCACCTTTACTGCATACGATGAGGTCGCAATATTCAATTAATTGAGGCATCACCTCGTTAGGTTTTTTACCCCATTTCCAAAGATTTGAACGATAACCTACATCTGCCGATACCTTCACCCCTAAACGAGAAGCCGTTTGTACCGCTTCCAGACAGGCTTGAGCGGCACTTTCTGAGATAGCGGGGGATATACCCGTGAAATGAAACCAAGAAGCTCCTTTCAAGATTTCCTCCCAGTTAAAATCTGAAGGATTTAGGGTAGCGAAAGACGAATTAGCACGGTCATAAACTACTTTGCTTGGTCGCATGGCTGCACCTTTTTCAACAAAATAAATACCGATGCGGTCGCCACTAAAAACAATGTGTTCCGTACCGACACCGTATTTTTGGTAAATAGCCGTTGCTGTTCGTCCCAAATCGTTGTTAGGAAAAGCCGTAACATGACTGGCTGGAATGCCTAAAATGGCTAATGAAGAAGCCACGTTAGCTTCGCCACCGCCAAAATTGATGTCAAATTGAGTAGATTGTGAAAATCGTGAAAAGTTGGGCGTACTCAAACGCATCATCACTTCTCCGAAGGTAATTACTTTCATA
>JALONS010000017.1 GCA_025454855.1 Arcicella sp. | reverse complement strand
AACTTTGCTCCAATGGACTGAGCAACAATAATTCCATCACCCGTTGAGGTAAATCTTGCCGTAGAAATCAACCGAGGATGATTGGGGGTTACTTTTTTAAAAAACTCAGGGTTGGAAGCGTATCCTCCAGTAGTCAAAACCACCGATTGACCATGAAATAAACAGGATTTTCCTTGATTCTGAGCTTTCACACCAACCACCTTTCCTTCTACGCAAACTAAATCGCTGAGTTTATGTTCTAATAAAATCGTGATTTTACCAGCTTCAACGTGCTTATCCCACAAAGGTTTTAAAGTATTGAAGATAGAAATACCAGCCGTTAGGATTTTTCCACCCGCATAATCCGCTTTTCCCCAGTGAGTTCGGGGTGTCTGATAAGGAGCATGACCATAAATAATTGCGGGCGTTTCGGGGGCAAACTCAAAACCGTTGTCTTCTAACCAATCAATGGTGTGCGGGGCTAAATCAGTGGCTAATTTTACAATTTTGGGGTCAGCGGTATTTTTACTGATTTGCATTACTTCGTCGTAATGCTTCTGGGGGGAGTCTTGAATGCCTTTTTCAGCTTGTCGCCGAGTACCACCCGCACTTAAATGACCTGCTGTGAGATGCAACGTACCACCCACTACGGAATCCTTTTCAATTACTAATACGTTCCGACCCCGTTCAGCCGCCCGAATAGCACAGCACATTCCTGCACTACCAGCACCTACAACGATGATGTGATATTGAGTGGTTTTCATAAATGAATTTCAAAAGGGTATTTATGAGTACAGAATCGTTTAGTCAAAGAATTCATTTGATTTATCTAAACTCTAATTCCTAAATTCAAACTTCAATTAACTCTAACTTGCTCGCTGATGATATTTTTTAAAACTTCAAAACGGTTTGATGCCCTTAGAATCCTGATAATTTCAATATTCGATAAAAGAATGACTTTATAATCTTCGGTGGCAGAATATCGTGCTTGGTCTTTGATAGTCTTCGCAAAGGAATTACTGGTTATCAAAAATCCAAGTTTTGTCATGCCGTGCGAAGTTTTTAATTTCTTTTCAAAACTATCAAAAGCGTTTTTATCAACCTTATTGCGTTCTGAGTAATTCTTACATTCTACTAAAAAGTGAGAAGAAAATTTTTCAAAAAATGGGTCTGAAATATCATTACGAATAATCAAATCTATCTCATTGCTTTTATCACGAATATTGCGTTGAATGTGTTGAAAACCCATGTTCCCAAATAATAAAGAAACAAAACGCTCAAATTTTTTCCCCTTCAACTGGCTGTTCATTTCATTTTTTGCATCCGCATAATCAGATTCTAAGGCGGTTTGCAACACCCAGGGCATCGTTTCGTACTCGTGTTGAGCTTCTTGTACTTTTACTAAAATCTCTTGGGCTGTTTTGGTAGAATCTCCACCTTTTTCGATGATAGAAATAAGGTTTGGAGAGTCAAAATAAGGATTTCTGATTTTTAATAGTTCGTTCAAATCTTTGGTAAATGACTTGGTATAGCCACTTACCACAATGATTTTAGCCATTGGATTAATGGCTACTATTTGTTTGATAATCTCAATACCATCAAATTTATAGTCGTATTTTGGATTATCGTATTGCAAATCTACAATAGCAATGTGATAATAATAATTCTCTACGGCATCCTGCATTTCTTCGGGAGCAGAGGCAGTCATTATCTGTAAATTAGCATCAACTTTTTCTAATTCTAATTTCAGTAAACGACCTTCTAATTCTTGGTCGTCAATATGTAAGATTGAAAATTTCATCTTTTTTATCCTTTTTGAGTAGGAATTCTTACTTCAAATGTAGTGGAAAAACCTGATATAGCGGTGGGCAATAGTTGAATTTCCCCTCCGAAGCGTTTGAGTGTAGTTTGTGCAAAAAGCAATCCAAGACCATCGCCTTTGGTGGTAGAATAACCAATATCAAACACTCGGTTACGGGCTTTTGCGTCTATACCCACACCCGTATCACTCACCCGAAAATCTATAAATCCTTCTTTACTGACGGAGGTCAATATCTGAATTTCTTTTTGTTCAACGTTAGCAATTGCTTTACGAGCATTATCAATCAAATTATTCAATACTTGATAAACTTCGTAGAATATTTGATGGATTTCTATGTTTTTATATTCCGTTTTTTGATATTCAATTTGCAAATCACTTCCCTCACGCACAAGGTCTGGTTTATTGAGAATCAAGAAGTTATCAAATAATTCATGAACAAGGAAAGGATTTTTGGTACGAATGGTATCGGAGTTTTTAAATTTACTGAGCGTATCTTCTATCATATCCGTTAATTCATCCAACGTGTTAAATTTAGAAGATAATTGTGGTTCTTCGTGCTTCAAAATAGTGATGTACGATTTTAGATTTCTGACATCTTTTGTGATATTGTGAAAAGCAAAACGAGTGCGGAGTTCTTTGTAGAGATTTTCTTCCTTTGATTGGTGAGGGGAAAAAAGAGATTTTTTAAATTCAATGCTTGATTCAATAGGACTAATAATATATTTATAGGAATCCAACGACGTTTTAAGTATTAATAACTCAAATAAAATACTAAATATAATTTTTGCAGCAAAGTGTGAAGAAATAGCATATATTACCATTGCTAGAAAGCCAAGGAACATAGAAGTTACTGAAAATATCATCATAGGCAAATAAGCATCAAATATTGGTCTATTGGGTAAGAAATATTTGTGAATTGAATCTAATTTGCTATACAATGAAAAAGAAAAGTACTCTGAAAAGGAAAATTTTAATGAAAAGGAAGCATTCCCAATTCCAATATTTTCAATATGTAAAAAAACGATAAATAAAAATACAATCTTTATCCTGGTCAAATATAATCCTATAATGGTATATATGTTATCAATATGATAAATTGGGAAAATAGATAACATAGAAATAAATATATACAGTGCAAAAATGTAGATAGAATTACTCAAATACAATATAATTACTTTCTCAAAAATTGCTTTCATATAAATTACTGGTTAAACTTCTCCTTACTTCAAAAACCCTTCATCCTCCTTCGGCTTGGCAGTCGGTGCTTGCATTACCTTCGTGGAATCGGTGATGATTGTGGTGGTATTACAACCTAAATCTGCATCTTTTGGTTTGCGGAATTGTTTTTATTCATCTATTTAAGTAGTTAAGCAAGTTATCACCTTGGTTCAACTACTCCAGAGTTTAATGAGAATCTCTCGTAACTTCGCTGCCAGATTTACCTTTCAAAAAATCCATATCCGCTCCTAAATGGGCTTGTTCTACGTGTTTGATGTATAAATCAACGTAACCACGAGTAATATTTAGATTTTGTGGTTGCCAATTTTTTCGTCTTTCAGCTAAGTCTTCTTCTGACACTTCTAAATTTAAGGTACGCTCAGGGACGTTTAGGCTGATGTAATCACCATTCTGTACCAAAGCCAAAGTGCCACCCGCTGCGGCTTCGGGCGATACGTGTAAAACCACCGTTCCGAAACCCGTTCCAGACATTCTACCATCCGAAATTCTTACTAAGTCATGTACACCTTTTTCCAATAATTTCTTCGGAATACCCATATTACCCACCTCAGCCATGCCGGGGTAGCCTTTAGGTCCTACATTTTTGAGTACCATAATAGAGTTTTCGTCAATCTCCAAATTAGGGTCTTCTATCCTTGCATGATAATCTTCGATAGTTTCAAAAACGACGGCTTTGCCACGATGAATCATCAAAGCGGGCGTAGCAGCAGATGGCTTTATAACCGCCCCATTTGGGGCAAGATTTCCACGAACTACGGCAATACCCGAATTTTCCTTGAAAGGTTCATTCATCGTTCCCACAATAGTTCTATCAAAAACTTCCGCACTCTCAGAATTCTCGCCAATGCCCTTTCCATTGACTGTAAGAGCATTATTGTGTAGTACTTCCTTCATTTCTTTGATAACAGCGGGTAAACCGCCAGCGTAGTACAAATCCTCCATAAAATTCGCTCCCGAAGGTTGAATATTGGCTAATAAAGGAATATGCTGAGAAAACTTGTCAAAATCATCAATGGTCAAATCTACTCCTATCCTACCAGCAATGGCTAAAAGGTGAATCACAAAATTCGTAGAACCTCCAATCGCCGCATTTACCATGATGGCATTTTCAAAGGCTTCACGAGTTAGAATTTTAGAAATCTTCAAATCTTCCTTCACCATTTCCACAATTCTACGCCCTGATAGTTGTGAAATTACTTTTCTACGAACGTCCGCCGCTGGAATTGCCGCATTATTGGGTAGGGATAAACCTAAAGCCTCAACCATTGTAGCCATCGTGGAGGCTGTTCCCATCACGGCACAATGCCCTTGTGTACGTGCCATACAGCCTTCGGCTTCCACAAATTGCTGTTGATTGATTTCACCTAATTTAAAGGCTTCCGCAAACCGCCATACGTCAGATGTACCGATGTCTTTACCACGCCAATGTCCTTTCAACATCGGTCCACCCGAAATCACGAGCGTTGGAATATCAACGCTACAAGCTCCCATGATGAGTGATGGCGTAGTTTTATCACAACCGCACAGCAAAACAACACCGTCAATGGGATTGGCTCTGATGGATTCCTCTACGTCCATACTGGCTAAATTACGGTAAAGCATGGCGGTTGGTTTAATGAGTGTTTCCCCCAAAGACATCACAGGAAACTCAACGGGGTATCCTCCTGCTTCATAAACGCCTTTTTTTACCGATTCTGCCAAATCTCTGAAATGAGCATTGCATGGGGTTAGTTCAGACCACGTATTGCAAATACCAATCACGGGGCGACCATCAAACATATCATCTGGAATACCTTGGTTTTTCATCCAAGCACGATAGATGAAGCCGTCTTTTCCTGTTTTACCAAACCAATTTTGTGAGCGAAGTTTCTGTGTCATTGTATTACTAAATTAATATTTTAAGGTCAATTTCATAGTGTTTATTTGTCTAAAGGAATCTTTCATTTGCTCAAAATTCAAATTGTACCAGCCTACTTGTTCAAAACCGTGTTTTTGGTAAAATCTAATGGTGTTTGAGCTACAATTCATTACTTTCAGATAAACCTCTTTTTTATTTTGTAGCTTGGCTTGGTTGATACCAAAGTTTAGCAAAATGCCTCCTAATCCCTTTCCAGCGAAGTTCTCATCTAAATAAATCCTTTCGATTTCAAAACTATTTTCCTCTTCTTGAAAGTGGTTGTTGGTCTTCAAATATCCTACTGAAATATCATTTACAACCAAGAAATAAAAAGACGAGTGAATATCATTTAATTCTTCTAAAAGTTTGGTCGGATTATACATGGTCTCCATGTACCATGTACCATCGTCATGCCAAAGATATTGAAACGTTTGTGGATAAATTTTAAAGCAAAGCTCTGAGAGTAGTTGATTTTCAGAGGGGTCAATTTTTCTAATCTCGTAATTCATTTTTAAAAATTATTCAGTATCTAAGGTTCGAACCATCGAAAATTTCAGGTTATGTCCCAAAGCATATTCGCAGGTACGAGTACCCGAAGGAAAAGGGGCAAATTGGTCATTTCTGAACTGAAAACGTCTGACAAGATTGTTATTTTCAACAAATAATGTGTCCTGCCCTGCGTAACCAAATGATTGTCTGCCCATTAAATTTGGCAAATTGAATTTTCTTAATCCATTCTGTGCTTCAAAACCCACAAAGTCTAACTTTTTACTGTTTCTAAGGTAAAGTAAAATTTCGGGATAACCATCCGAGTTTAAATCACTCGTTTCGGCTTTTACTACATTTTGCAAGGTTTGGCTCTGCACTTTTCCAACGATATTGGCACCAAACATTACCACTAATTTCACCCCTACTGAATCTCGATAGAGCTGAAAGTTGTAGGCATCTTTTTTCTGTTCAAAAAATAATTCTTCTTTTTTATCGGGTTGAATTAATGGAGGAGTCGCATTGAGGAAATTAGCTTTTTCGGTAGAGTCTTTTTCTTTAATTCTTTGTATTAAACTGTCTGGAAGGGCAATATATTCGTTATCCTCTGGCGTAGCTTCCTGACTTTCAAACCAATACACCGCTCCCGCTAAGATTGCCACAAATAAAACCAGAATAAGTATAAATATCTTTGATTTCTTCATAAATTCTTAAATTGCATTTACCACGAAGATAGAATGTTTTACCCTATTTTTGAAGTTTTTATGATAAATCAAAAGATTAGTTTAAACTATTATTTCATGAAACTAAGTTTAAAAATCTGCTTGTTTATATTTTTTTGCTTTCTGTCGGCAAAAGCACAACTCATGCACTCACATAACGATTACGAACAAAGAGAACCGTTTGAAATGGCATACCGTCTGGGCTATGATTCCATTGAGGCTGATTTATTTTTGAATGATGGTGAGATTATGGTAGCTCACGATTGGGATAGAATTTCTCCTGAACGAACCTTTCAAAAACTTTATTTAGTACCATTATTGGCTAAAATTAAAACAAACGGGGGTTTTGTCTATTCAAACAAGAAGCCTTTATTTTTACTATTGGACTTGAAAAAGGATGGAAAAGCCATTTTAGAACAATTATTTCAAATACTCAAACCGTATCAGCAGGAACTCAGAAATGTTACGATTGTCATCAGTGGAGATATGCCCACTCCATCCGATTTCAAGCATTATCCCAAATTATTCTATTTTGATGGACGCAGAACCCTCAATTATTCAGCGAAAGAGCTGAAAAGAGTTGCTTTTGTAAGTGCCAGTTTACTTGATTTTGGTAAATATTGGTCAGGGAAAAACCCATTCTCTGCCGAAATACAAAACAAAATAGCTGATTTTGTCTTTGAGTTTCATCAAAAAAAGAAAAAAGTGCGGTTGTGGGCAACACCTAACACAATTTTGGGCTATGAAACACTACAAAAATTAGGCGTTGATATGATTGGAACTGACGATTTGGCACTTTTACATTCGTTTATCAACCCTTAAATTATTCGGTAACAACTGCTTCTCGGTCGCTTTGTTCTGCTTTGCCTTCCGCTATAATTTCATTTACTTTTTCCATATCTCCATCCTCTAATGTTTCAATATGCTCAGTTTGAGAATCATCGTGGTGATTAATGATAAATTGACAAAAAATAGGGAGATGGTCAGAGCCAAAATTAGGTAATGCTTTGATTTCCTCAACAAAAACGTCCGTTGTGTGAAACAATTGGTCAATTGGAAACCTCAGCAACTTATACTTGGCATGAAAAGTTGATATGAGTCCCCGACCAATACGGGGGTCAATCATCTCAGAGGTTTTTCTGAATAAAATGGATGCTCTGCCCCAAGCCACCGTATTGAAATCACCAACAGCAATAAAGGTTTGTTTCTTACTACTCTTAATTTTCTTGGCAACTGACAATAATTCACCGTCTCGCTCTTTGGAGTTTTCTTCCTCAGTGGGACTTGGCGGAGGTGGGTGCAAGGCAAAAATGGTAAAAGTATAATTATCAGATGATACCAGTTCGGCTTCAATACTCGGAATATCATCTGCCACAAAATAGTGAGCTTGAACCTTTTTGAAAGCCAATTTTGAGTACAAGTGCATTCCATAGGTGTTTTCTAAGGGTATTTTGTGGAAATACGGATAATCTTTTTCTAAAACAACCATAGCATTCTCCCAATCTTGATTGGATTCCATCGTGAGGAAAATATCTGGTTTTATTCGGTTTATAAGTTGTATGAATTGAGGATAATCACGATTGAACTGATAAACATTAGCCGAAATAAGCGTGATTGATTTTGATGAATGGCTTGAATTGGGGACGATTCTATCAACTTTGTACCATGAGGTATAAACAAATAATAT
Organism: Arcicella sp.; assembly: GCA_025454855.1. GTDB lineage: Bacteria > Bacteroidota > Bacteroidia > Cytophagales > Spirosomataceae > Arcicella. Next base: position 21,798 of record JALONS010000017.1, on the reverse strand, counting down.
GGAGGCAATGTACACAATGCTTATCACCAAAGCGAACAAGGTAACTGGTAAAATCAAAACATCCGAAACAAGAAAAATACCCAAGATTAAAACGATTATTTCAAGAAATAAAAGTTGAATTTTACCGAAATCAAACACTCTGAAAACCCAATGTGTATGATTTACAAGGGGTAAATAAGTAGCAATAATCAACAACCAAGCAAATATCAAATAGGCAACGAGCATAATCATTGGCGATTAATGATAAAACAAATCAAATATCCACTTCTTTTTCTGGATTTATGAAAAACCACAAAATACAGCCTAAAAATAGTAAAAAAGCGATGACAAAAAGCGGATAGTTGAAGTTATTCGTCAGTTTGACAATATATCCAAACAAAACGCCGAGAAAAACTGCTCCTAATTGTCCTACCATATTCATTGCTCCAGACACAGTTCCTGATTTGTCTTTACCAATATCAACACAAACGGCAAAAGCGACTGGTAAAGTTAAATCTTTGAAACCCATGCCAATGGCTAACAAATAGGCCGTTGTTTGATTGTTTGGATTGATAGCCGCCAATAAAATAATGACACTTGAAATGCCCATGCCCACTGCCCCGACGGTTCTTCTCCCGAAGGTCAATCCATATTTTTTTGATAACCAGTCACTAACATATCCACCAGAAAAACAACCGATTGCTCCTAATACGAAAGGTAAAGTAGCAAATAATTGCATTTCTGATTTACCAAAGTGTCGTCCCTCTTTTAAATAAGTGGGAAGCCAGCCCGTAAAAAAATAAGCCCCGTACATAAAAAAATGGAACATCAACATCAAAGCCCAAACGTTTCGGTCTTTTAGAATTTTAGCCCAAGGAATATGATGATTATGTTGCTTGAAACGCCTATTTTGTTCAATGAGGGCAAGTTCTTCGGACGAAATGTTTTTGGATTCATGCGGAAAATTTACAAACGACTTTGACCACCAAATCACCCAGACTACCCCCAATAGTGCCATAGCTAAAAATGAGAATCGCCAACCAAATTGGTTAGCGATAGGAATAACAATCCACGGGGCAAAAGCACCACCAACTCTACCCGCTGCCCAAATAAATGCTTGTGCTTTGCCAATTTCTTGTTTGGGGAACCATCTTGAAACGACAATCGAGGCGTTGGGGTATGCACCTGCTTCACCTGCCCCAAACAAAAATCTGACGATTACTAAATAAAACCAACTAAACGCTGCTCCTGTAAGTGCGGTAAAAGCAGACCACCATAGTACTACTCTAATGAGAATTTTTTTGGGACCTTTTGCATCGCCTAAAGCACCAGTGGGTAATTCAAAAATAGCGTAGGATAAAGCGAATGCACTGAGTACCCAACCCCAAGCATCATTTTCAATGCCTAAGTCGGATTTCATGTCTGAAGCAACCAGAGAAATACAAGTACGGTCGATATAAGTAATGAGCGATAATGTAAAAAGATATGAAAGTACCTTGTCCCTTTGTTGCATCCGAATTGTGTAAGTTTTGGTTTTTTGAACTTTTTACACAATATACAATAAAATTCGATTATTTAGATTTTGGCATTACTGACTTTGTATTGAAACCTATTTTACAGACTACCGAATTTGCAAATTTCAATAATTTATTCCGTGACAATCCGAGGTATAACTTAGAGGTATTTCAGGATAATGCTCTACAGTAAATCTATGATAATATTTTTGAACTCATCAATTTTGATGGTTGAATTTCTGCCAATAATGACGGTTGATTCCATTTCTTCAATCACCGCAGGACCTTCTAACATCTGATTAGCCTTCAAAGCATAACGACTATAAACAGGTATTTCAGCGTATGAATTATCTCCCATCAAATACACATTACGATAACCTTTTAAAGGATTTTCTTCCTGATTACCAACAACTTGCTGAGGGATAATTTCTGGTGAGTCTCCTGCAACAACCACTCGCCACGTTACAGCCTCAATTCCGATGTCTTGAATGCTTCTGCCATAGCGTAATTCATATTCTTTTATAAAATTATTTTCGATGACGGCAATGGATTGTTCGGATAAAACACCGTTGGGAATATGAACGGAAATCTCATGTCCTTGACCAGAATATCGCATATCGGCAACCCTTGTAACAATACCCTGAGCCTCATTTACACCCGCATTCTTTAGGAAATCGTATCCAATTTGTTCCATTTCAGAGAGTTGGTGATTGAGAAAAGTCCAATCAATTTGCTCTAACGGTGATACATAACTACGGATTTGTTCGGAGGCGATGGGAGAAACTAAAAAGCCTAATGCCGATACCACACCTGCTCCTACTGGAATAATCAGTTGAGGAGAGTTTAGTAACCTTGCCGTTTGAAAAGCATGAACTGGACCTGCACCACCAAAAGCCATCATAGAATAAAATCTTGGGTCGTAACCTTTTTCCAAAATATGTACTCTGGCGGCATTTGCCATATTCTCATTCACAATGCGGTGAATGCCCATGGCTGCTTCTTCTACACTTATATTCAGAGGCTTAGCAATATGTTCATCAAGTGCGTTACGAGCCGCTTCTTTATCCAACTTCATCGTTCCTCCCAAAAAATAATCCTCATTGAGATACCCAAGCACCAAATCGGCATCCGTTACGGTGGGACGAGTTCCCCCACGCCCATAACAAGCGGGACCAGGTTCTGAAGCAGCAGATTCAGGTCCTACTTGAAGTAAACCCAGTTTATTCAAATGGGCAATAGAGCCACCACCAGCCCCAATTTCAATCATATCAATTACTGGAATTCTTACGGGTAAACCAGAGCCTTTCTTGAAACGCATCACACGGGCGGCTTCAAATTGATTGGTTATTTCAGGTTTTAAATCAAAAATCAATGATGCTTTAGCAGTAGTACCTCCCATATCAAAGGCTAAAAGGTCTTTTTTATGAGTAAGTTTTCCGAAGAAAACACCTGCCATTGTTCCTCCCGCTGGTCCCGATTCTAATAATTGGATGGGCGTTTGTCTTGCTCCATCCACAGTTGTCAATCTCCCCGAAGAAATCATAATGTTAAGCGTACCCGTAAAACCAACCTCTTCTCTCAAACGTTCGGATAAAGTTCTGAGATATTGGTCGGTAAGTGGTTGTACATACGCATTCATGGCTGTAGCTGATGAACGTTCATACTCTCGTATTTCGGGCATTACATCACAGGAAAGACTTACGTATATTTTGGGGTAATTTTGCTTGATAAATTGACCCACTTTTCGTTCATGAATGGGATTGGTAAATGAATTCAAGAAACATACCGCAATAGATTTTACCCCTTTTTCAATTAACTGTTCAACAACCTCTTTAATTTCACTTTCAGAAATTTCATGAACGATACCTCCCTGGTAATCAATTCGTTCCGTAATTCCCATTCTAAAATTTCGGGCAACCAATGGTTCAGGGACAGTAAGAAAAATGTCATAAATATCATAGCGGAGTTCCCGACCAATCTCTAAAACGTCTTCAAAACCTTTGGTAGTGATAAAACCCGTTAAAGCCCCTCTCCTTTCGATGACTGCGTTTGTTACCAAAGTTGTCCCGTGAACAATTCCCTCCAAATCCTCTGGTTTTACTTGATGCTTGGCTAAAAGTTCTTTTGTACCATTGATGATGCCATTTGAAGGGTTATCATAGGTTGTGAGGGTTTTACCGAAAAATAATTTTCCAGTATTTTGTTCTAATAAAACTAAATCGGTAAATGTTCCACCGATGTCTATTCCTAATTGGTATTTCATTTAATTTTAATGATAGATTGTGTGAATGATGGAATGAAACAATAATACCATCAACCCTAAAAAAAAGTCATTCTGTTTTACGATTTTACGTTTTCAGAATGACGATTATTTTTAAGCATTTCTTTTATTTCTTTTGTAACAGCTACGGGTGGAATACAGACAGATTCTCTCGTAACTAATCTTTTTCTGAAAGACATGGGTCAGTAATCCAAGGGCATTTTTGATGGCTTGAGTCATTTCCATTTTAGTAAACCTTAATGGTACTCTTCCCCTCCGGTCACATTCATCGCTTCACCTGTAATATATTCGGCTTGGTCTGAGGCTAAAAAAGCAACTGCCTTAGCAATATCATCTACTAAACCTGTCCTTTTCAAGGGATTTCTATCTTTTATTCCTTGCAGATAAGTTTCGTAATCTAAACCTAATTTTTCTGAGAAAAACTTATTTTGCCAATGCCCTAAACCTGTGGTAATATGGTTGGGACAAACAGCGTTTACTCTGATTCCAAATGCTCCTAATTCAACGGCATTTGAGCGAGTTAAGCCTACTAAACCATGTTTTGAGGCAGTATAAGCAGCAGCAAACGGAAAACCACTCTTGGCTGCTTGACTGGCAATATTGATGATTGACCCTCCACTCTGTTGTTGAATCATCTGTTTTGCAGCAGCTTGCGAGCATAAAAAAGCACCTTTTAGATTCACGTCTAAGACGGCATCCCAATTTTCCTCCTTAAATTCAACGAAAGGCTCCATTAAATAACCTACGCCTGCATTATTTACTAAAATATCTACCGCACCAAATGCCTTAACCGCTTCCATTATCAAGTTGTCACAATCTTTGGCAATCCTTACATCACAAGGTACAGCAATCGCTTTTGCTCCTAACCGCTGACATTTTTTTACTATTTCATCCATTTCGGTGGTTGTACCGATGTGTTCATCCGAAAACTCGCTACCTTTTGCCTTACCAATATCTGATACTACCACATTGCATCCTTCCTCTGCTAAACGCAGGACGATTGCTTCGCCAATACCTGCATGACGACCAGAACCTGTTACTATGGCTGTTTTTCCTTGTAAATTATACATTGGGCTTTCAGCAATCGGCTTTGGGCTTTCAGCTATTGGCTCTTAAAAGTTTGTAATATTTTCAATGCCGATTGCTGAAAGCCAAAAGATGACAGCCTAATTAAATATTTTCTGAAACAATAAAAATAGGATTATCAGCCAACTCCTGAAATTTGGCTGGAATTTCCGCCATTTTGGGTTCTTTACCCATGTCAGAAACTAAATTTTCGATGGATTCAAAATGTATAACCTCCACGTATTGATACGGCGGTTTGGCATCAGACCCAAAAATTCCTTGTGATTTGAAAACTTGAAAATCAGACACCGATTTCAACCCTTTAACGGTTGGGATGTCTAATTCTTTGGCAAATTGCTCATAATCATCCGCAGATACGCCCTCTTTGAGGTTGAATAATACGATTAAAGTTTTCATTGTTATAGTATTATGTAATGTGTACAAAGTATTAAGTAGTACAAGTATTCATAATACTTAATACTTTGTACTTCCTACTAATATTTCCCTTTCATAAATTCAGTTGCTGAGGATTTGATTAATCCTTGCACCGAATTTAAACAAAATAATGCTCCTTTTTCCATTAAGGCTTTAGCTTGTTCACCCGTTCCCGCTACTGTTCCGATAACTAAACCCGCTTCCAAAACAATTTTAAATATTTGGTCAATCACAGTTTTAACCTCCTCGTGGGCAGGTCCATCCATAAATCCCATCGACATCGCTAAGTCTCTCGGTCCTATAATAAACCCATCAATTCCAGATACTTTGCACATTTCGGGCAAATGTTCTAAGGCTCTGATGTCTTCTATCATCGGTAAAACTAACGTTTGTTCATTAGCGAATTGAACGTATTCAGCTTGATGCATTTTTCCAAAACCATAATCCCATACTCGAACGGGTCCGAGTCCACGTTCACCCATTGGAGGGTATTTCATGGCTTTTACAAAATCTTCTACATCTTTAACAGTCATCAATCCTGGCATCATAACACCCATCACGCCAGCGTCTAAGAATTGTAAAATTAATTTTGGGTCATTGGAACGAATCCGAGCTAATGGCACTGTATTGGCTGATTCACAGGCCCTTACGATATTCTGTACTTCGGCGGTAGTTACGGGTGAATGTTCACCATCTATCATGTAAAAATCCAAGCCCGACCAGCCACAAAGTTCGGCAACAGTTGGGTCGGATGAATTGGAAATAACACCCAAAACCGCTTCTTTATTTGACCATTTTTGTTTTATGGAGTTTGTTTTCAATTTCGATATTTGTTTTTCGATGTACGATGTTCGGAACTGCAATTTCGATGTTATTCTCTCAATGTTTAATGTTTAGTATTGAAAATTCTATGCTCAGTATTCCGAACATCGAAAAACGAACATCAAACATCGAAGTAAACTATCTCAATTCATCAACTGTTCCTTCGGCAATTCGCTTCCTGATAAAATCCATAATTCCACCCGCCTCGGCAACTTCTGCCACGAAAGGAGAAACGGGTACAGAAATTTTTGATTGCCCGTTAGTCAAATTCTTGATTTCACCCGTTTCTGGATTAAATTCTAATTCATCACCTGTTCGTACAATATCCGCAACATCTTTACAGGTGATAAAAGGCAAACCATAATTAATGGCATTTCTGAATTGCAACCGAGCAAAGGAATCGGCAAAAACGGCTTTGATACCCGCTCCCATCAATCCTGTAACGCAATGTTCGATAGATTTCCCACCACCTGCAAAATTATGGCGAGCTACAATAAAAGTGTAACCTTCGTTTTTGAAGGCATTTTCTGAATTAAATTCCTCACGAACCCCAGCCATAATAAACTTGGCGTTTTCTTCTTTATTAATTGGGGAAGTCCAGTATTGTTGTAACACCATGTCGTACGACATAACGTAATCATCTGAAACCCAAGATTTACCTTTTATAATCATTTGTTGAATTATTACTTTTATTTAAAATTAAAAGATACCTTAAATTTTTCATTTGGTATAACGACCCAATTCTTTTTGATTATTATCAAAAACCGTAACACATTTAAAATTATATTCTTGTCCGAATTTATTAACCAAAAGTTTTCCAATTATTTCTGGGTCTTCACTGCCACTAACTGTGCTAACCCACAAACAACCACTTTCAGAAATCATAGCATCAAAACAAGGAATTCTTGAATCTAATAAAAAAGTCATTATGACTTTTTTCATATTATCTTTTTGAGTTGTTTTTTCTGTTATGTACTGCCGTGCTACTTCATGAGCTTTGACAGAATTCAAAGAATCAAAAACGGCAAATTCTTTACTAATTTTATAATCTTTAAGAATTCCTTGTGTTTCTTTCAACCAGTCAATGTACTTCTCCTCTAAATCTTGTATATTTTCTATAACAGATGAATTATTCCCACCAGAATCGTACTCGTTTTCATACGTCTTTAACTGATGATTGATTTTGTCTAAAACTTCTATTTGCAAAGATGCTTTCTTGATAAATAAACGGTCATTACTATACAAAAGCTTTGTTTTTAAAAATTCACTATGTGTATTAGCAAAGTCCGAAGCACTTATCGTAGGATTACTAACTATGCTAAATGGTTCCGAGCAAGATTGAATCAACACGCTAAGTATAAAAAGACGAACAATAATTCCGTGTTTAGTAAATGGGGTCATTGTCAAATTAGAATTAATGTATGAATTTTAACAACTATAAACTACGGGGATCTGTTATTACACCAGTTAAAGCAGATGCCGCAACTACCGCAGGACTGGTCAAGTAAATTTGTGCATTTTTAGACCCCATTCTGCCTTTCATATTTCTGTTACCAGCACTCAGAACAATATCACCATCACCTGCTACGCCAGTATGAATGCCAGCACAAGCCGCACAAGAAGGAGTATCAACCGCAACGCCTGCTTCTACCAAATCAGCGATGTAACCCGCACGGATAGCGTCTAAATATACTTGGGTTGAAGCTGGAACTAAAACAAAATTTACGTCAGAATGGACTTGCTTACCTCTAAGTATTTTAGCCATCATTTCTATATCTTCCAACCGTCCATTAGTACACGTTCCTACAAATGCTTTATTGAATTTTCTACCCTGTACTTCTTCTACACGTTTGATGTCATCCAATTTGTCGGGCATTGAAATCGTTGGTACTAAGTTAGTTACATCAACTTCATAGATTTTTTCGTAAATAGCGTCAGCATCAGACATGATAGGAGTCCAATTCCCTTTTTGAACAGGTTTTAGAAATTCAGCCGTTTTCTCGTCAGGGGCTACTATGCCATTTTTCGCTCCTAAATCTACGGTCATGTTGCACAGGGTCATTCGTCCTGCGATGGCTAAATCGTTGATTGCTGGACCATCAAATTCAATGGTCTTGTAAATCAAATGACCGTTCCAGTGCATCATACCCATGATGTGAAGGCTCAAATCTTTTGCCATTACCCACGGTTGCCATTTACCCGTAATGTGAAACTTGACCGTTTCGGGTACTCTGAACCACGATTTTCCCGTAGCCATTGCCACGGCCGCATCCGACACCGATACGGCGTTTCCTACTGCTCCAACGGCTCCGTAAGTATTGGCGTGGGAATCCGTTCCGATTGAAACCGTACCTGGTAACACATGACCTTGCTCTACCATGATTTGATGAGCAATGCCTTGCCGACCTAAATCATAGAAATATTTGATTTCGTGAGCCTTTACTGCTTCTCGCCATTGATTCAATAAGGTAGCAAAAGCGGGAGTTGGAGGAGGTACTAAATGGTCAGAAACACAGATAACTCGCTCTTTGTCGAATACATCTTTTTTACCCAATGAATCAAAGGCTTTAAAAGTTTCTGTTCCGAGATAATCCATCGTCATCACTGACTGGACATTCGCCCAAACTAATTGCCCTGGTACAACTTTATCACGACCAGAATTGATCGCCATTATTTTTTCTGTTATTGTCATATTCTAAGTGGTAAAGACTCAAAGGCACGTAGGCACAAAGTTTCAAAATAATTATGTTATTTACTTTGTGCCTATGTGCCTCTGCTACTTCGTGCCTTTTTTATTTATTACTTCTTGAAACACCCATGTAGCGTCTGGAAGCTAAATTTTCATAAAATGAGTCTGGAATTTCATCTTGCAGGGCTGTTTGTCGTTCCTCAATCATGGTTAGCCCTTCAAATTCATCATTGTAAGACCACTTCCATGTACGAATACGATGTTTTTTTGCCTCTCCAATCAAGTCAATCATCTCGTACAGATTTGACCCTGGGCGGTCTTTGTAGCTCCAAGTCAGGCAAACGCTATCGTTGGTTTCCCAAGCCTTCCCAAGAATACGAGGATTATCAAAAATCAGTTCTCCTTCTTTATTGAAGGCACAAACACCAAAATCGTGTAGCTCGTGATGTCCGTCTTCCCAAAAATATTCGTTTACTTGATGATAATGATTTGTACCTAACATCTTAATAGTGAGCTTACTACGCCATCTATCAATCATCGTTCCGTCGGGATTGATTCTTGTGTAAGTACCTTCCCACACGCCTGTATGATGAGGAAAAAGTCGAAGATTTATCATAAAATTGGTATTTTGAGGCGATTAATTATTACTTTTTGGCTAAATTTCTAACTAAAGAAGTATTTTATTTGTTTCGCAAGATATTAAACTTTTTCAAAAATCTACTAATAGTTTTTCAAAAATCTACTATATTTTAAATAACTGAGGTTTGAGTTTAAGATATAGTATTTAGCTTAAAAATAGAAATATCAATTGGAGAAAATCAGATAGTTGTCCAAATTAAATCCCTATCAAAAATATCATACAGAACGAATTTCGGGAGTTTTACGGACAATAAGGAAAGGATTAGATGCAGACAGATGGTAACAATAAAGAGGATTTTCTGTATTTCACCCACAAATGGAAAATAGGAATAGATTCACAAACTTGTCTATCTGTGAATCCAATTCATCGATTATTTTAAAAATTTGATATTAGATAAACTTATTTACTTCAATCTACTTGGCAGTTTTATATAATTTTCTGGCAGTAACTCTACCCTCCTCTTGTTCTAATTCGATTTGTAAATTATCTGGACTCATTAAAATACAGAAAGTATAGGGTGTAGGTTTTTCAAAGTACATCATTTGCTGAGGTTCCATCACGATTTTGTAATTATTAGCTTTGGCAGCATAAAAGGCGGGTTCAATATCGTCATAAAGAAAACCTAAGTGGTCTATGTTAGCAACAAACTTTTTAGGGTCTCTTTCAACTACTTGTTCACGGGATAGTCCTAATGCTTCAGGCTCAGACAAAACAAATTTATGATTTCCAACTTTTAAAACGGTTGAACGCTCTTTTTTATCAATAATTTCGGCAGCTAAAACGTCCTGAAAAAACTTCACATTTTCTTCTAAATTCTTAACTATCAACTGTAAATGGTCAATTCCAAAAGTTGATTTACTCTTTAATTGCGGTCTTTCCACTAACACAATGATGTTATAATCAAAACCGTACATCGCAACGGCATTTACGTTTGGTTCGGTAGGTAAGGTGAAATCTCCAGCCGCAAATTCATAGCCCTCTTTTAAAAGTTGTTTTACCGTTTTACGGATACTTTTGGTATTGATTGCCAACCAACGTACACCATACATAGGTGGGTTCTTGGGGTCTGGTTTTACTTTATCTCGCTCCCACCGCTTTGGGTCGCCCACTTTGATACCGGGAAATGGTCCGGGAGAAGAAATATTAAGCGTTGATTCATCAGGACGGAGGGAAATAAAATCAATAAATGATAAAGGATTTATAGGTTGTTCTGCCATCTCACGCCCTTTGAAGAAATTTTTGAAATAATTTACTGCTGTATTTCTGACGGTTGAATCACTGACATAGTAATGAATATCGTCTAACATAATTGGTTTTTGGGCGTTAGATTCAATATTGACCAATAATGCAATAATGATTAAAATCAACAGTTTTTCTTTCATAATGGGTTATGTTAAACTCGGTATTTATTCAAAAAAGTAATATGCTCAACTATTAAGGGTTTCGGAAAAGGATAAATAAGTTTCTGATTATATAAAACTTCATTTTTCAATTTTCGCTTGGTACAATAGAAATGCAATTTACCAATATTTCTACATAACGAAAATAAATACCGAGCTTAGACTTACCTAAAATGAGATTTCAGCTGAAAACATAAATCTTTGAGGTAAAAAAGGAACTCCTCTAACATACTTAAAATTACCTGTGTTTCCATTCAAATTAGCTTGGTAAAAAGTATCATCTGTTTGAGCAGACACTACACTACTGGCTCCCGTAATATCTAATAAATTGAATGATGATATTTTTAATTTCATTGTATTCTTAAACATTTTGAAATACAAATTTGCATCCATCAAACTGGCAGTAGGGTAATCTAAGGTATTGTAGGCATCTACTGGACGACCCGCTACGAAGTTGTTATTGACATTCAGACCCAAAAAATCATTTTCATACCCTGCACTCAAGTTCCAGATAGTGGAGGGTACACTGGCAACTCTATTACCAGCAAGATTAACTATTCTTCGGTCGGGTGCAGTCAGGGGTTTTCCATCTACGAACGAAACTTGTACCCCTTGATTTAAAGAAGTATATTCCGTTTTTTGGAGTGTTAAGCTGGTTCTCAAATATAACCCTTTAACTGCTTGAGGCGTAAAAGTTAAACTTAACTCTCCCCCAAAAATTCTGTTATCGCCTGCGGGAACACTAACAGCAGTAGCACCAACAAAGGTTGATACTAAACGGTTATATAAATTATTCAAAAAAAGACCGCCATCAATGCTTAAATCACCCACTGAGGTTCTCAAGCCCAGTTCCATACTATTGATTTGCTCGTTTTTGTCTATGTATGGGTTCATGTACATAGTTCTTCCTAATTCATCTTTAGTAGTAACCTGTGTAAAATCTGGTTGTCCTGTTGCATCTTTCGGAAAAGATGCCGCCGTTGGATTTAATAAAGTACGAGTATCAGCTGGGTCAGTTAAACGTCGGTAAGCGTACTGAACCGTTGTATAAGCTGAGTAGTCGGGGGCTCGGTAAGCACTGATAAAATTCCCATAAATAGCTGATTGCTCATTCAACAAATAGTTAAACCCAATTGAAAAACTTGTTCCACTGTGCTCTTGCTTACGAATTGCATTCCGCTGGTAAGCATAACGGTCTTCTATCATATCGAGATTAATGACATCGTTCCGTAAACCGATATTTACCGTTAGTTTATCATTAAATTTCATTTCGTCGCCAATAAACCAAGAATTAACAGTTTCGGTATATGTACCATTCCTAAATATGGATGGTAAAAATAAATTAGGTACACCATTGAACCCGCCCACAACTCGTTTATTAACATCATCACTCTGAGAGATACTGTACAACACTCCTAAAGCAACAGCCCTTACTTTTACACTACTGAAATAATACCCAGCGGTTAAATTATGTACTGAATTCCCGATTTCAAGCCTTTTTTGTAAACGGGTTTCATTAATAAAATCGCTTCCTCTTGAGCCTTGGTCAGGTGTGCCTCCTGCAAAAAAAGCTCGGTTCTGCACACCAGAACCATAGTATTGAGTCAAAGGGAAATCGAATTGTGTACCCACTAACATATCTTGGTACCGTCCATTATTATTCAAACTGAACCCCATCCCGATATTCAAATTAAATTTTAAACCTATATTGTATCCCCTTGACAAATTTCCTTCTCTGGAGGCTTTATCTATATCAATATTTTCTCGTGTTCCGTCTGGATAGGTAATGGGGAATGTTCTACCCGACAAAGCATTTACTTTGGGTAGGGCAATATCTCTGGTTGTATAATCTCCAAAAGGTTTAGAGAGGTCATTGGTGGCGTAAGGAATGTCAATTTGATTCTGAATATTCAAGTTTACAAAACCCGTTGTAAATCTCAGAGAATTGCCATTTTCCCCTAAATAATCAATATTCGCACGAACCTGCCCACCTTCATCGGGGTATAAATTATTCCTAAATCCATTGTCATTGAGGTACATTCCTCCGAAATTATACCTTAATGTTTTAGATTTATTCATTGGACCATTGACATTAAAATCTAATTGGCGAAGATTATTATTCCCTCCTGTAACTCGTAATGCTCCGTTGTGTTCGGTAGCACCAGTTTTAGCAATAACATTGATAGCACCTGCGGCGGCACCACGTCCGTATAATGTAGCAGCAGCCCCTCTGACTACCTCTACTTTTTCAACGTTCATGTCTAAACGAAAGGCAGCATCAGGTACCATTTCGGGGCTGGCGAAAGTTCTTAGCCCATCAAAAAGCAATGAAGAATATACTAAACCATTTGACCCATTATCAGGAAATCCACGCATCCAAATTGAGCTTCTGGTTCGCCCCGCACCCGTATGGACAAAAACCCCCGGTACAAACTTGATGGCATCGGCAATATTGACAGCACTGGCTCTGGCTAATTGTTTAGCATCAATTGCTTCAACCGCCGTGACGGTTTCTAACTTCCTAACGGGCTGAGTGGTAGCAGTTACAATCACCTGACTAAGTTCTGAAACATCTTCATACATCGTTACATTTAGCTCCGAAAATGTTCCGACAGATTTATCCGTTGTCCTTGAACCAACTGATGAGAATCTAATCGAAACATTTTGTACATCGGGTACACTCACTTTATAATTACCTTCAGCATCGGTAATTGTACCAATTTGAGTACCTTTGACACTTACATTAACACTTTGCAGGGGTTTTCCTTCAGCATTAGTTACCTTTCCAGTAATCATTCTACTTTGGGCAAATAACATTGAAGTTGAACAACACATCAGAATAACGCACAGCCAATTGATTGCCATGCGAGCAATAGTAGTAAAGTGGTATTTCATAATGTTAAAATGGAATTTGGTTGATGGGTAAATTAAGTATTTCAGTATTTTATGAACCCAACCATAAATATCATAGTTTTAAGAGTAGGTTCGTAAGTCAAACTAACAGATTTAAAGAATGTTTCAAAAAAATATTCCGTTGTTGTCACTCAATCAAATTTGGAAACAAAAATACTATCCTTGGCTCATTTGTTTTTCGGGATTATTGACCTTAGTTGTCGTTAATGGACTGACTACCACATCATTATCAGTTTTTGACAAAGCATTTTTAAATGAGTTTAATTGGAGTAGAGATGAGCTAAAACTCCGTGAATCTGTAACCAATGGTGTTACTTTATTCTTTATTTTTATATCAGGTGTCATCATTGATAGAATCAGGGTAAAAAAAATGCTTCTGTTGGGTACACTTACGCTTACAATTACCTTAGTTTCATACAGTTTTATTCATAATAAATCTGAAGCCTACCTTGCTCATTTTTTTTTAGGAATCTCTATGATTACCGCTGGGTCTGTTTCATGTATTATCTTAGTTTCGTCGTGGTTCTATCAAAAAAAAGGGTTAGCATTGGGACTTGTTTTGGTCGGAACAAGTCTGGGAAGTGCCATTTTCTCACCACTAAATAGTTATTTATTACATCATTTCGGTTGGAGGCAGTCTTTTCTAATTCTTGCTATTTTTCCATTCTTTACCTTTTTTTATATTCTTTTTTTGGTAAAAAACTCCCCCTCAGAAATTGGCATCGTTGCTCTGGGAGAAGACAAAAGTGAATCTAAACAAGAAACCATAGAATTGATACAGCAAGGCATGACCTACCAACAAGCCACTAAAACACACCTTTTTTGGCTTATTTGTATTTGTGGTTTTTGTACCTTTTATAGTTTGGTAGGCACAATAGCCAATGCTTTTTTACATATGGTCGGTTTAGGTCTTACCGAACAAGATGCCAGTTATTACCTTACCATATATTTTTTAATAGCTGGATTGGGCAAAATATTTATATCCATTTTTTCTGATTATATCAATGCTAATATTGTCTTCTCTATTTGCTGTCTGACGATGATTTTAGGTATTTTAGGATTCTGGACAATGAACCTAACCTATATCATTCCTGCTATCATTTTGTTGGCTATTAGTTGGGGGGGGATTTATTCGTTGTACAACATTATTACTGTAAAATCTTTTGGGTTGAAAGAAGCAGGGAAAATAAATGGGACAATCAGTATGTTTGAAGGTGGAGGAGCATTTTTAGGACCTTTTTTTACGGCAAAACTTTTTAATGTCGACCACTCTTATCAATTTCCATTTATGCTGAATGCCGTTCTTATGCTATTTGTATTCATTATCTCCATAAAATTCAAATCATATATTCAAAAATTAGATAAAATAGCATTTTCAAACGTATGAACTATAATTTCGACGAACTGATTAATCGTAAAAATACTGATTCTTTCAAATGGGACTTTTTTCAAGACCCTGAAGGTACTATCCCTATGCCAGTAGCTGATATGGATTTCCGTTGTCCTGAGCCAATCTTACAAGCACTCAGAGAAGTAACAGAACATGGTGTTTTTGGATATTCTGTTGTTCCTGAAACCTTAAAAGATATTTTACAAAAACGCTTAGAAGACCTTTATGGTTGGAAAACCGAAAAAGAATGGCAAGTGTGGATTCCGGGACTTGTACCAGCCATCACGGCTTCTTGTAGAGCTATTGGTGAACAAACCGATGCTATCATTACTTCAATTCCAGTGTATCACCCTTTCCATTTAGCACCTAATTACGTTGGAAAAAAATTACAGACTTTTCCGATGATTGAGGTTGAAAATCGTTGGACGTTTGATTTTGAAGCACTTGAAACTACTATTACTCCCGAAACAAAGTTGTTCATGCTCTGTAATCCGTACAATCCTGCAGGAACAGTTTTCACAAAACAGGAATTAGAACAATTAGTAGCCATTTGTCAAAAACACGGCATTGTGATTTGTGCAGATGAAATTCACTGCGATTTAATTTTAGATTCTGAAAAAAAACATATACCTATTGCCAGTTTAAGCCAGGAAGCGGAAAATATGACAATTACCTTATTAGCTCCTTCTAAAACATTTAATATTGCAGGCTTAGGATGTTCGGTTGCCATTATTCCGAACGTCGAATTAAGGAAAAAATTTGAGGATGCTAAAAATGGTTTTTTCCCTCCGCTCACCAGACATTCTTTGGTGGCTGCCATAGCAGCGTATCGGGATTGTGAAGACTGGCGGCAACAATTAGTGACATATCTCAAAGCAAACCATGACTATATTTATCATGAACTAAATGGCTATCAAGGCTTAAAGATGTTACCACTTGAAGCAACTTATTTGGCTTGGATTGACGCTTCGGGAACTGGTATTCCGAATATTCAAGAGAAAATCCTTCAAGCAGGCGTGCGTTTAATGGATGGAAAGATTTTTATGGGGGAAGGTTTCTTACGGATGAATTTTGCGTGTCCTAAATCTTTGGTTATAGAAGCCGTAGAACGAATCAAAGGTGTATTATAAGTATTCGTTTAAAATCCTCTCCGTAAAAAATAGTTTTTACAGAGAGGTGTATCTGATGTCAGTTTTAAAACGGAGTGCGTTGATTGACACCCTGATTTTCGATAAAATATTATCAATTATTTACAACGCATAAAATACCATTTTCTAAGTCCAAATCTCTTCTTCACATGAGTTTTCAGTTACAAACCTACTCAGAAATAGTCATTAGTGTTAAGAATATTGACGCTGTATTGCCCATTTATACGCAACAATTAGGCTGGGATATTTTTTGGAGAGGTAAGGGCGATGATTCACAAATCAGCTTTTGGAAGTTACCTCCTGAAACTGAAACGGAGGAGATTTTACTTAGATTTCAAGGTTTACCTTACGGTCAAATTAGATTAGTACAATTTGAAAATATTGCACAGAAACTCATCCGACCCGCTGGGCAAACTTGGGATACGGGCGGAATTTTAGATATTGATTTACGGACTTCAGATTTATTGAAAGTATATCAAGATTTAACCGATACTGGTTGGCACGCTTATAGCAGACCCATTACGCAAACAATGGGACCGTTTACGGTTCAAGAAGTACTTGTGAAAGGGCATGATGAAGTAGTCATTGCCTTAGTACACCGTTCTGAACCACCACACCCCAATCCATTTCAATTAGAAGGCATCACGAGTAACGTTTATCTTAGTGCTATGATTGTCAGGGATTTAAAAACTACTGCTCATTTTTTTATTAATCATTTGGGATTTACATCTCACAATGAAATTACTTTTAAAGCGGATAAACCCGAAACTACCATGTTTGGGCTTCCACACAATTTAGCAGACAAAACAAATATTCGTTTGCACATTATAGGTCCCACCAATAATAGAGATGGATTGCTCGATTTAGTTGAAATAGAGGGAATAATGGGCGAGGATTTTTCTGAAAATGCCAGCCCACCCAACAGGGGAATCTTGATGTACAGATTTCCAGTGAATGGTATTAATAATTATTATGATTTCATTCAAAAGAATGGAGTAAAGCCAGTAGTAAATCTTCAAAAAATACAATTAAAACCTATTGGTACAGTTGAAAGTTTTGCAGTACAGTCACCTGATGGCGTTTGGCTTGAATTTTATGAAATACACAACTAAAATGGTAGAACCAAAATTATACCAATTTTATGGAAGTCGTTGTTTTGAACGATGACTTCCGTTCAGACTCAGATACGCAATGTTCTTTTAAAATTAGAATTATATTTTCGGGAGCTAAACCTTCAAAATCTAAACTTTCAACATCCCATAAAGCTAAAGCCGAACGAGCCTCTACTAATCTATTCTGAACTTCAAATGCACCATTAATCACAAAAACGAATACTTTACTTTCATCTTGGCAAGGTAATTCACCCTCCATCCTACCCCCAAACTTGCCCATCAAAATCCTAATTTGTTGATTCACGTGAGTGATTTCAATTAATTGATTTAACTCATCATCCAAATTAAAGGTATAAGTTTGTAATTCGTTATCTGAGCTTTTCTCACATTTTAACCAAATTTCCAAATAATTAATCAATGCTTCTTCATAAGGATTTTGAATGTTTAAGGTATCCCCTTTTTTGACGGAAAAAACACCAAGTTCCCCCGCATTGATAAAGTTATCTCGTTTTTGAGCATCTTTGATTTCAATGGCACCCACAAGCGGAATTAATAAAATATGATAATCCGAATCACTCAATAATTGACAAGATTTTTGAGAAACTAAAGTATTATCTAAAAACTTAACAATTTCATTAAAAGGGGGTTCTGCATAATTGGGATTGGGTAACGTGGTAAAACTTCTAAATGTCTCGGTCTGAAAACATTCTCTGAGTTCTGATAGGTAGATAATGCCCTGCGTTTGGTTCATTGAAGATTAATTCATTGAGTTTATAATTCATTGAAATTAATGGGTCATGCGTAAAACTGTAAAGAATTTTAACATCTACTCATAACCTATCCATTCAACAGTTAGCCATTTACTACAATATTATGAGTGAGTGTATAACCATTAGTAACATCGCCAGTCAGCGTGGCTAATTGCGTAGCAAATCCATCACTGAACACATTATCTCGCTCGTTGGTTGTATCAGCTTTACCTTTTTTGTAAAATGACGTAGCAGTAGTGAAAACTGTATCACAAACAGCAGCAGGAAATGCAATTTGAGTTACTAATAATGATTTACCACTCGCATTGTAAATATGCACGTGAATATGTACTGCTCGTCCGCCATACCAGCCAGGAAATATCGTGGCAAAGCTAACCAATCCGTTTGAATCGCTAATTTGGCGACCTCTTAAAAAATGAACCGATTGATAATTAGCGGTTTGCATATTTGTTCCACCGTATTCCGAATAGTTTCCGTCAGCATCACAATGCCAAATATCTACCATCGCACCAGCTAAAGCTCCACAACCTGTATTTTTATTTTTAATGGTAATATTTGCCGTCAAATTCACACCAACACGGTCAGACTTGATGTTTTTAATAACATAGTCGGCTGGACTTTTAGTAGGAAAAGGTCCGATAGTTTCAGTAGGGTTCACGATACAATCCGTTGCCGAACTTCCATTGGTAGAGCCTGTTGTTGTACCGCTCGTGGTGGTAGTGGGTTCAACAGATGATTCCTTGCAAGACATTATCATTGGAGCAATCGTTAGAAGCCCGAGGCTTGATAAGCCCATTTTCAAAAATTCTTTCCTTTCCATGAATAAAAGAGTTTATACATTAAAATATGATACCTGATATTCCTTAAATACCAAATAACGGTGTGATATATTGCCTATCAGCCTAAATATACCCAAATTTTAACAGAATTTAAGTAATTGGCACGTACAATGAGATAAAGAAAGAGGCTAATTTAAAAGTATGATTTTATCCGTACTTTTAAACTAACCTCTTGATAAATAAGGCTTTTTACATGGAAGTCGCTTTTACTGCAAGCTAATTCTAAAACCTACTCTACGATAGTTTTCAGTTGGTTTTGTATTTGAACCACCATCTAATTTGAGTACCACCAAAGCCGACCTTCCTGCTACTGGAGCAACGTTCTGCACGTTAAACTGGAAACGAGCAAAACTGGTGTCAGTTTTCATGGTAAATTTTCCACCGTTCAGATTAAAATGAGTTCCTTCTACTGCCCGAATGGTTGTAGCATTCAAAAAAGATGAAATAGTGGTATCGACCGATACTGTCATTTCTTCACTGGTTTTTAGTTGTTGTCCTACTAAATTGACTTGTAACGATTGTAAACCTGCTGTACGGTTCACAGCAATGATTGGGAAAATTGCTCCTGCGGCTGGCGTTCTTCTAACCGCATCTTCAAACTCCACTACACCTGCTTTATCATAACGTATGGCCAAATCTTCAAAGCAAGAAGTTAGACCTACTGAGATGGTTAAAAGGCATCCGACAATTATATTTTTTCTCTTCATTTCTTATAATATGTTAGTATCCTGCATTTTGTACAAGATTTTTATTGGCAATAATTTCAGAATTTAGGATTGGGGCTAAAGTACGAGTATCTCCATAAGGAACATTACCCGTTGATTTAATGACATCTCTTCTCCAACGTTTGAGGTCAAACCAGCGGTGTCCTTCAAAAGCTAACTCCAATCTTCTTTGCAGTTCCATTTCTGCTAAAACTGCCGCTTGAGTGCTTGCCGTTGAAGCCGTTAATCCAGCCCTCGTTCTAATTCTATTAATATCTGCCATGGCATTTGTTAAATTAGGCGTTGCCAGTCTTGCGTAAGCCTCAGCACGGATTAAATACAATTCTGACACACGAATCACAGGTACATTGTCCATGTAAACAACCCCTGATTTTCCTAAGAATTTTGTACATTCTGGAACAACAGAACCGCTTCTGTTTAAACCATCTTGGTAAAGTCCTCTTCTTACGTCAGTAGCCACATTCAATGCTAAAAACGCAGTTGTGGGTACTACTGCTCCCCAACCATTGGCTACGGGTAGAGGATTGGGGCGGCTGGCTGCTAAAGCAGAGGCTTGTGATACCGAAGCAATTGATGTATAAGCCGATTGCAACGCATCATTTACGCCCAATGATTCCTGACGAGTTTGAAAAAGCACTTCAAAAATTGACTCTGGATTACTGTTAGAACGCCAAGCAGCCACGTACTCATTATTCGCTACGAATCTTCCAATACCACCATTAATACCATCAGTAGCGTACTTTATGGCATTTTCATAATCCTCATTGTATAAGGCAACTCTGGCAAAAAGTGCATTTGCTGCATTCTTGGTAGCTTTATTGGGTCCCCCAGTTGTAGGAGCTTTCGCCACCGCATCCGTCAAATCTTTGTAAATCTGTGCATAAACCTCAGCGATTGAAGCACGAGTTGGAAAGCTAATTTGTGCAGGGTCATCGACTCCATCTAATAAAAGAGGTACTCCGCCTTTATTAGTTTGAGGAATGATAGACTTAGGGTCATAAGCGTATATTCTTGATAAATTGAAATACAACAATGCCCTCAAAAACTTCATTTCACCTTCAATACCATCTTTCTGAGCCTGCGTAAAAGAACTATTAGGAAGTGCCTTTAATATTAAGTTAGCCTCATTGATAGCAATATAATATCTTGCCCAACCTCCTAAATGACTATTTATTACATTTTGTCCTTCATTAACAAATCTACCACCCGCACGGTTGATAATCCTTGCGTCATCACCCAAACATTCTGCAATGGCTAATAAATCTCTGCCGTATAAACTTACATTTTTCAGATTGGAATAAACACTTGTGACAGCGGCATTAATACCGTCTTGTGTGCTTAAAGCAACGGAGGTATCTAATGACTGACGAGGCGTAACTTCCAATAAATCTTTACAGCTCGATAAAAAAACTGCAAAGCATAGTATCGTATATTTTATATTTTTATTCATTGTACAATGTTTTAGGGTTATAAGCCAATTTGAATACCAAATGTATAATTTCTCGATTGCGGAATTACACCTTGATTACTCGTTCCTGCCGTTAATTCAAAGAACTCAGGGTCGAAACCTGTCCATTTTGTCCAAGTTAATAAATTCACCGCCTGTGCATACAATCTAACGCTTTGTAAGCCCAAACTTTTGAGCGTTTTATTGGGAAGATTATAGGATAAATTGACTTGTTTTAGTCTGATATACGAGGCATCTTGATAAAAACGACCTATTTGTTGATAAGAAGAAATCCTACCACTTATTTCGGTTCTATTATCAGCAGGACGAGGAACATCGGTAATTTGTCCTGGGGTTGTCCAGCGGTTATTCCAGTAATAAGCCAAACCGTTACGTAAAGCCCCAGCATTATCAGCTAAACGGAACTCCTGAGTATTAGGTAGTACTCTACCATAATCATACTGTAAAAAAGCCGTCAGCTCAAAACCTTTGTAAGAGAACGTGTTGGTTAAACCTCCGAATTGTTTACTCAAAATACTGTGTCCTAATGGACGTTGGTCAGCTGCTCTCACTACATAGGTAATATTATCATTCAAATCATACCACATTGGACGACCATTCGCTGGGTT
>JALONS010000173.1 GCA_025454855.1 Arcicella sp. | reverse complement strand
AAGTATCGAAATCGGAGAAAGCGTTTTGGGTTAAGATTTAATCTGTTCGCCGCTATCTTAAATATGGATAATAAATAACTTTTGAAAGAACTCTAATAATTCGTACCGATACGGACGTAACCCAAATGCTGGATAATATCCGCCAAATTTGATTGAGAATTTTCTATGAATGGTTGGGAGAATTAACAGAAAATCACTAAATTCACATAGAGAATAGCTATATTCTGAATTGAAGACAATACATTTGATAAGGCAATCTGTGACCGCAGTTTGCCTTATTTTTTGTTTTGAAAAGTAGCCTTGAAGTCGTCCATAAAATTAGCGGCTTGCTTTTCGGGCGAAACCACGGTGTACTCTCTCAACCAATCCACTAAATCTTTTTTGAAGAAATACAAACGCCCCCCTTGCTTGATGTGAGGCATGATGCCTTTGTGACATTTGAAGTAAAGGGTAGGCTTAGGCATATCCCCTAAAAAATGACAAGCCTGTTCCACGTTTAGAGGAGCATCGTCATTATATTCTGAAGGGCTTAGATTGGGCATGGAATCCGCCAGAAGGGCAATTAATTGCTCTACGGTAAGGTCAATAATTCGGGTTTCTTTTTGTAATTGCATAGCTGTCATGTTTTAAAATTCCTAAATTTAAAAACAGGGCAAGAACTTTTACAAGGGGCGAAGGGGGGGATATTTCATAAGGAATGACAAACCCTTTGAAATGCTGGACGAAAAGGAAAATGGATTTTGAAATGGTGATAAAGAGTGTGATTTTTTACCCTTTTGTTTTTGATGAAAATTGCTTTTCTATCAGTCTCAACTTTCAACATTGAGTCATTTTGATTTGAAGAAATAGCAATGAATTGAAAATTTGAGATAGGATTTGGGAAATTATGAAAAAAAATTAAAAAATCTTAAAAAGATTTTTGTGAGGTCAAAACAAAGAAAAACTGGCTTTAAAAACACGTTTTGTGTAAACTCTGTGTAAACCAAAGGATTCATTCCAGAAAAAAAGCGACTACAAATAAATGTAACCGCTTGATTTTTAACACTTTAATGATGAGCCTTCTATCGGGATCGAACCAATGACCTACTGATTACAAGTCAGTTGCTCTACCAGCTGAGCTAAGAAGGCTTTTTTCAACGAATTGAGAAGTGTTGTTCGTTTTTCGTGATGCAAAATTAGAGCGTTTTATGTTCCTATGCAAACGTTTTTGGAATAAATTTTACAAAAAAAATAAAATATTTTCTAAGGTTTTGATTTCCAAAAGATTAGTTTGTTCATCTTTTCACAGTTTTTAGTCAGGATCCTATTGATTACTACATGAGTTATTCTTGATACTGTGTTTTATTTTGTGAATATGGACTACAAAATCGGTATTTATTCCAAATTAGGCTTTTAACTTTGTAAAAGTAACTATCTCAATCGTATGATTGGTTTAAACATGACTTTATCAGAATTACTAAAACAAGATTTTACTTCTGAATTTCAGTTTCAGGCATCTCGGAGTGGCGGTGCGGGCGGACAAAATGTAAATAAGGTTTCAACCAAAGTGGAACTCAGATTTAATGTCATGGCTTCTATTCTACTGGATGAAAATCAAAAGAAATTAATTCAAGCAAAACTGAAAAATCAGATTAATGCTGAAGGTGAATTAATCATTGTTTCGCAGGAAGAACGTACTCAACTCAGAAACAAAAATACCGTTATCAGGAAATTTCGTGAATTACTGACGAAAGCCTTGACCGTTCCCAAAAAACGTTTAAAAGTCACGCCTACTGCTGAAATGATTGCGGAACGTTTGAAAAACAAGAAAAAAGCATCCGAAAAAAAGGCAAATCGAGGAAAAGTAGATTTCTAAAGTAAGAAGAATCTGTTAATACCAAATTCCGCAATCGGAATACTGCCCACCTAAAATCCACAATCTAAAATCAAAATGACTCCGAAAGAACAAGGTTTTATTTTCCCTGCCGAATGGCATCCACACGTAGCTACATGGCTCACTTTTCCACACAATGACCATTCGTGGCAAGGAGATAAATTGGCTAAAATGTACCCTCAATATTTTCGGTTTATCAAAGCTATTTCACAGGGTGAAAAAGTGGGTTTGAATGTTCACGACGAAGAGCTGAAAACCTTTATTTTAGAGCAATTAGAACAATATGAGATTGATAAAAATCAAATTGAAATACTTATAAATCCTACCAATGACGCTTGGTGCCGAGACCACGGACCAGCTTTTTTGATAAATCCCACCACCAAACAGAGAATGATTGTGAATTGGGACTACAATGCTTGGGGAGGAAAATATCCACCCTTTGATGATGACAACAATCTGCCTGTCAAAATCGCCGAATATCGGGGTTTGCCTTATGTTACGCCCAATATTATTATGGAAGGTGGTTCGGTAGATTTCAACGGTGCGGGAAGTGTACTAACCAGTCGCTCATGTTTGTTGAATCCAAATCGTAATCCTCATCTCAATCAAGCCCAAATAGAGCAATCTCTGTGCGATTTCTACGGAGTGGAGCAGGTTTTATGGGTGAACGATGGTATCGTAGGTGATGATACCGACGGACACATTGATGATACCGCTCGATTCGTGAACGAAGATACCGTTGTGGCAGCGGTTGAATACAACAAAAATGATGAAAATTATCAAGTTCTACACGACAATCTTGAATTAATGAAAAAGATGCGGTTATTGAATGGAAAGCAACTCAACGTAATTGAATTGCCTATGCCAGACCCCGTAGTTATTGATGATTTCAGAACACCGGGGTCGTATGCCAATTTTTTGATTTGTAATGCGGGCGTAATCGTACCTACGTACCAATGTAAAAATGACGAGGTTGCTTTAGATATTCTCTCTCAGTGTTTCAAAGACCGCCCCGTGATTGGTTTAGATGCCACTGATATTATTTGGGGACAGGGTAGTTTTCATTGTTTGACACAACAAGAGCCTTCCATTTAGTGCAAAGAGTTGAGATTTCAGAGAACAGATTTTCAAACACAAAATGACCAAAAATAAAATAATAATTCCTTTATCGCTCGCATTGTTTTTCTTTGCCTGCAAAACCACAAAACCCACTGTTTCAACATCAGTTCAGCAAATTGACAAAGTAATTTCTATGCAAATTAAGTCTCTGAAAGCCATCAACTTAGAGGAAGACTTAACTTTAGCCGATGAAATTATGCTCACTTATGCCTTAACGGCAGTTGATGAAAATAACAAAGTTACCCAAGTGGCGAATGGTTCTTTTGGGGTGGAAAGTATGAAAAAAGGACAAATTATTCCAACGGAAAAATTCAAACCGCTTTCCTTAGTTTTACCGCAAAAAGGAAAAATCTTAGCCTCCGTCATTCTCACTGAAATTGAGGATTATCAAAAAGCTCAAAACACCGTAAAAAAGATTAATGAGTTTGGCGGCATTGGTAAAATTCCTGCTTTGTTTATCTCTTTAGGTGAGTATGAAACACCTTTGGCAGTAGTTTTTGCAAGCCTCCAAGCGGCAGGTATCGGGCTGAAAGCAGCGGAACATTTTGATAAAGATGATTTGCTCGGGCAAAATACCTTCGACTTATCACTCACCAATCTTTCCAAAACCCAAACTAAATACCCCGTTGAACTAAAATTTGAAGGTGAAAATCTGAAAAATAAGTTTCATTATGAACTTAGCTACGAATTAATCATCCGCTAATAAAATGTTCTTGTCAATTTCTTCACGAAAACAAGATTGTGGTTATTCCAATCCAATTTTCAACATTGGGCATAGTCTATCTGGATAATTATTCGTATTTTTGCAACCCTAATACAATAAATCGACACACTAAATAGTTACAAATTATATCAGATTGGTTGAAAAATGTGAAGGAAATGCAGGTATTGCTGATATATCAAAATGTTTGAAAACCGCCCTTTCAAACTTTAAGATTGGAAAATATGAATTATAAGCTAAAATTTTTATACTCAGTAATTACGTTTTTACTTTTAGGTTTTTATACAACCACTGCCCAAATAGAACCTTATGCTATTAAGATAGGTAATCAAAATATCCCTTCGGCTGAATTATCACAAACGTATCGTAAACTCCTCCAAAGCGATAGCGTAAAAAAAGATAATCGTAAAGAATTCTTAGATAATTATATCAACTACAAACTAATGGTGTACGCTGCCCAAAAAATGGGTAAGGATACTACCAAAGCCTTCCGAGAAGAAATAAATTCTTACCGAAAAGAATTAGCTACTCCCTTTTTAGTGGATAAAGTAATGCTTGAGAAACTCATTCAGGAAACCTACGAGCGGATGCGGGAGGAAGTTCGGGTAGCTCATATTTTTATTCCAGTACCCAATAATGCCAGTCCTGCGGATACTATGATGGCGTACGACGACATCCGAACGCTGAGATTGAGAATTTTGAAAGGAGAATCCTTTGAACAAATTGCCAAAAATTATTCTCAAGATGCTAAAACTGCCGAAAAGGGAGGAGATTTAGGTTTTATTGCCGTTTTAGATAATCATTATGCCTTTGAGTCAGCCGCTTATCATACACCCAAAGGCGAAGTTTCTCTGCCCATTCGTACTGATAAAGGCTATCACTTAGTAAAAGTGTTAGAAAAACGCTCAACCAGAGGAAAAGTGAAGTTGGCTCATATTCTCATCAGCGTTGCTCCAAATGCCAATGCTGAAACGATGGCGGCAGCTAAGAAGAAAATTGAAGAGGTTCATGGTTATCTGAAAAAAGGTGAACCGTTTGAGGGTGTTTGTAAAGTGTTCTCTAATGATGTAAAAACGAAAGACCGAGGAGGCGTATTAAATAGATGGTATGAAGCAGGCACGCTCATTGATGAGAAAATGGCTGAAGCGGTCTTCAACATGAAAGATAAGGGTGATTTTACTAACCCTGTACAAACATCATTAGGTTGGCATATTTTCAAACTCGTTGAGAAAAAAGCATTGCTAAAGTTTGATGAATTAGCCCCTTTTATTCGTCAAAAAATAACTTCAGACGCTTCAAGAGGTACAATTATTAAAGGAAATTTGGTAAAACGCCTCAAAAAAGATAATAACTTCCAAGAGTCCGTTTCGGTAAAACAAGAAGCCTTCGATAATTTTTATAAAGACCGTATCGGTAACGAAGATTATCTCTCAAAAGCCATTTTTAACATCAATCAAAATCCTTCAACTGTCCGAGAGTTCTATAATTTTGTTACTCGTCAGCAACGTCAATTAGCTAAAATCGGAGCTTTGAACGACAAGTCTGAAAAAGACTGGTACAATTTATTCGTTGAAGATAGGGTTTTACGCTACGAAGAAAGTAATCTCGAAATTAAATATCCCGAGTTTCGAGCGGATGTCCAAGATTACCGAGATGGTATCTTACAAAAAGATTTCTTGAATGATAATATCCTTGAAAAGTCTTTGGATTCGTTGGCACAACTTCGATATTTCAATCAAAACGCCCAAAATTATCAATATACCAATCGGGTATTTGCTAAATTAGTAACTACTGACCGTCGTGAAACGATGGAGCAAACAAAAGCCATTCTTGCCAAAGCTCCGTACCCGATGAACCGTCGTTTTCCTGAGATTTATTTTGAAAAAGATAAGTCGGATTTTTCACCTGATGCTCAAAAAATGTTATATGATTTAACGGTAATTCTGGTTAAAAATCGTGATTATACCGTTGAAATAACAGGAAATTCAGACCCAGAAGAATCTGAAACTGTTTCTGCTCAAAGAGCCAGAAAAATCGTTAATTATTTGATTAACAAAGGTATATCGCCGATGAGAATCATTGAAAAAGATGATGGTAAATACAAGCCCGTTTCTAAAACTGACCGTAATAAGAATATGCGAGTTGGGGTAAAATTCTTCTCTAATTCGATGGAGGATGTAGTTAAAAAGTATAACGCCTTGAAACCGAATAGCTTAACTGCGGAAGAGCATTTTTTCAAGAAAGGCGATAACGAATTTGTAGATATGGCAAACTGGACGGTTGGAGAAAGTAATTTTGAAAATAAGGGTCGTCAGGTTTGGTTAAATATTCAAAAAGTAGAAGAACCAAGAGCCAAAACTTTTAAAGAGGCAAGAGGGCAAGTTATCAAAGATTACCAAAAGCAATTAATGGATAATTGGCTCAATCAATTGAAAGCAAAATACCCCGTTTCGATAAATCAGGAGGAGGTAAACAAGATTTTAGACTAATCTAACCCTTATCCTTAACACTTTTTAACGCAAGTAAAGTACCTGTTCAGTCCATAAAAAGCGTTATATTTGTATGATTAATAGAGCCACTATTGAAAAGTTGGCTCTTTCGTTTTTAATAATAGAGCCAATAGTTAAATTGCTAAAAGCCACAATTTCAATGAAATTTCTTAAAAATCTTCTTTTATTCTTTATTGCATTATTCACTTTTCAAGTATCGTTGAAAGCCCAAACACCCGTGGTACTCGATAAAATTATTGCGAAAGTGGATAATTATTACCTGCTAAAGTCGGAATTGGAGCAACAAATGCAACAATACGCCCAAAGCGGACAGCCAGCCCCGCCCAAATGTCAGTTATTAGAAAGTTTAGTTGTGGGAAAATTGATGTTAGCAAAGGCTGAAATTGACTCGGTGTTAGTAGAAGACAAACGGATTGACTCAGAGCTTAATGCTCGTATGGAGCAAATGGAGCAACAATTTGGTTCTCAGAAAAATATTGTGGAAGCCTACGGTAAAACCATTGCTTCGTTGAAAGATGAACTTCGTTCGGCGATAAAAGAACAATTGACTACTCGGAAAATGCAAGATAAAATTACGGGAGACGTAAAGGTAACCCCAAAGGAAGTCCGTCGTTTTTTTGATTCAATTCCAAAGGATTCATTACCTTATTTACCCTCAGAAGTAGAAATTGGGCAAATTGTACGAATGGCAAAAACTACCAAAGCTCAAAAAGATGAACTCTATAAAAGATTGTTAGACTACAAAAGACGAGTAGAAAATGGCGAAAAATTTGAAGATTTAGCCAAGTTATATTCAGAAGATATAGGTTCGGGAAAGAGAGGAGGAGACCTTGGTTTCTCAAAGCGTGGACAAATGGTTGCCCCTTTTGAAGCCGCCGCTCTAAAACTAAAACCAAACCAGATGTCTGATGTAGTGGAATCTGAATTTGGGTATCACCTCATTAAATTATTAGAAACTCGTGGACAAGAATATCACGCACAGCATATTTTGTTGCGTCCTGATTATCAAAGACTTGATGTAACAGAGCCTACTCGTTTCTTAGACAGTATCAGAGTGCTGATTCAACGAGATACCTTAAAGTTTGAAAAAGCTGCCAAAGAATTTTCGGAAGATAAGGCTACACAAGATGGTGGTGGAATGCTCACAGACCCACAGACACGCTCAATCAGAATGCCTCTGGATGGTTCAATGGAATCAGGATTATATTTTACGGTAGATACCATGAAAGTAGGAACAATTTCCGCCCCAATGTCTTACCGTACCGAAGATGGACGTTCAGCCATGAGAATTTTGTATTACAAAGCAAAACACCCTCCGCATTTTGCCAACTTACAAGACGATTTCCAGAGATTATCTAATTATACGCTCAATCGTAAAAGAAATACTGCCATTGAAAAGTGGTTTGCCAAAGCCAAAGATGACGTATTTATCTACATTGTGGACGAGTACCAAGAATGTAATGTACTCAAACGAGGGCAATGACAAAATGAGATAATTTTTTGGCAACAATTTTGTTTAATAATATAGAGTGTCAGGTAGGAATGCCTGACACTTTAATTTTTATATTTGTAAAAGGATTTACAGTTTATATTTAGAAGAATAGAAATTACCTTTGAAGAACTATTCGCTATCTCAGAATACTCCTGAATGAATCCGCAATCCAAATTCTAAAATCTAAAAAATAAATATGTCTCAATTCCAGTCAGATGTAGAAGCAGTAGATGCTCTAAAAGAATCCTATCAAAAACTCACCGCCGAAATTGGGAAAGTGGTCATTGGTCAAGAAGAAACCGTTAAAATGTTGCTTACTGCTATTTTTTGTCAAGGTCACTGCTTGTTAGTTGGTGTGCCAGGTTTGGCAAAAACATTATTAATACAAACTATTGCGGGAGCATTAGATTTAGATTTTAATCGGATTCAGTTTACGCCCGATTTAATGCCTTCGGATATTGTTGGTTCTGAAACTTTGGATAATGAAAGGAATTTTCGTTTTGTGAAAGGACCAATTTTTGCCAATATCATCCTTGCCGATGAAATTAACCGTACACCACCCAAAACGCAATCGGCACTTTTGGAAGCTATGCAAGAATACGCCGTAACCGTGGCAGGACAAAAATATCCCTTAGATAAGCCTTTCTTTGTATTAGCAACCCAAAACCCCATTGAGCAAGAAGGTACATACCCTCTACCCGAAGCCCAATTAGACCGTTTTATGTTTATGGTTACGTTAGACTATCCATCGTATCAAGCGGAGTTAGATATTGTAAAAAGTACAACTTCTGACAAAAAATATACAGTGCAAAAACAAGTTTCGGGGGAACAAATTTTAGCTTATCAACAATTGGTAAGACGAGTACCCGTTGCCGATAACGTGGTAGAATACGCCGTGAAGTTAGTGCATAAGACACGTCCAAATACCGAAATGGCAGATGCTACCACAAACAAGTACTTGGAATGGGGAGCGGGTCCCAGAGCTTCGCAAAACTTAATTTTAGCAGCAAAATGTAATGCTCTTCTGAATGGGAAATATTCACCTGATATTGAAGATGTTAAAGCTGTTGCAATGGCGGTACTCCGTCACAGAATCGTTAGAAACTTCAAGGCTGAAGCCGAAGGTATTTCTGTAGAGGATATTATTAAAAAACTAATGTAATTGTTTCCGTTTTCAGGTTCCATAACAAAAGCCCTTAGAAGTAACTTTCTAAGGGCTTTTGTATGTAAATGACTCATGGTGAAAGTGGGTTGAAGGATAATTTATACTGAGTAAAAA
>JALONS010000172.1 GCA_025454855.1 Arcicella sp. | reverse complement strand
AATCAAACTCTTTAATTATATTTGCACACCTCTGACACTTATCCACAGCTGCTCAATTTTCATCATAACTGCCTGTTCAATTACTAATGGATTATACAGCAAACCAAGTAACCAGCAAGGACAAGGGTAAATTCATCCTGACTTTTCAAGGAATGGAAGCGGGCGAAAACATTGTGGTACGCCCCGAAAAAGAAGGCTGGGAGTTGGTAAACGAAAAAGAAATGAAAACGCTTATCCCTGCCAAACCCGATGAAAGTCCTTTGAAAATTATTTTGTGCAAGGCGGGTACGTTGGCAGCCGCCAAAAGCAAATATTATGATACTTTTGAACTGAACTTGCAAAATAAATTAGCCCAAATAAAGGTAGAAAGCTTTTAACCTAAAAATCGAAGTTGATTTAGTAGTATCGAGTAGCTGCGAAACAGGTGTAAATGAATAAAGAACTACCGATTAACTATATTTAATTAATCTGGTTTATATGTCAAAACAATCTCAATACGTCTATTTTTTGGTTTATCAATCTCTGCTATTTTTTCATTAAATTCTTCATTTCTTTTTCTTCCAACAGGACTGTAATGACCATAAGAAGCGGCTGATATGAGTTTCTTTTTAGGATTAAAACATGATTTAGGGTCAGAATTTCTGAGGAATTTAAAAACTTCAATTGCTCTTTTACCTGCCAAATCTAAGTTTGAATCCTTATCTCCGTCTATACTTGCATGACCATCTATTTTTACCTCTTCAATAGCCTGACTACTTTGATTTAATATATCACTTAGTGTTTTTAATATTTTTCCTCCTCTATCTTTTAATAAAAACTCATTAGTAGAAAACAAAGTTTGTTCACTAAAAGTGAATTTTTGTCTGAAGTCAAAATTTTCTATCGTTACAGCATCTTCATATCCCGTTTTTTTACTATAAATATGAAATTGAAAGCGATTTCCATTCAATAAGGAGTCGTCAGATATAAGATTTTTACCTTCTGGATTTGAATCTCTGATTGCCTTCATCACTTCTACTTGCTTTGCTTTCACACTTTTTAGTTCATCATTATTTTTCTTTTTTTCAATACTAATAAACAAAATTAGGACTGCTGCCAACGAAATTATTAAATCTGTTTCAGGTCCAAACATCCCTGTTTCTCCTGAATTACCTGCCGTTCGTCTCATTTGAAGATTTGTTTAAATAAATCTTTAATTAACTCTATTGTTCCTAACACCACACTTTTAACAAATTGAATACTTAATCCTCCCATTTCAAGTAATAATTTAACGGGCTTTTTATTTTCCACATCAGTGCTAAATGTTTTATTGAAGCTACTTAACTGATTTTGTAGTAACCCTAATTCTCCACGTATTAGCTGCATTTCATTGGTATTATTAAGGGTTAATTGCTCGCCTACTATTGTGATATTTTTGAGTAATTCTTCTCTAATATCAGACCCAGAGGCAGTTTGAAGTTGTTTAGTAATTGCCTCAAGTGTACCAAAAATTTCTGTTTTTGACTTAGAAACCAATTCATTATTTACTTGTAAATTTTCAGATAGTTTAACATTCATTTTTTGAATAATTCCGTCCAAATCTCCTAAATTTTTATAACTCTGTGTTACATTATCGAAATGCCCATCCAATTTACTGACGATGTGCTGCGTAGCAATAGAAAGATTCTTACTTACTTCATTACTAAAGGCTTCTGGTGAAATCTGATTGTAAATAGTAGTTAAATCATTTGCCATTTTTTGTACAAAATCATCCAACTCTTTTTTAGAACGAATTAGATTGTCAAGTCCTTTACGAACAAGATCATTTTGCTCATTTAATAGTTGATTTTGGGTACTTAATTCTGTATTTTGATTTGAAACTGAAGTAGCTAATTTACTTATATCAAAGGCTGTACCTTTAAAAAGTTGAGCTTTATGGCATAAAAAAACTAAGTAATTAGCAGAATTATTTAAGTTATCAAATAATTCTTTGTGCTTATTTTTGAGAATAACCGAGGTGAATACTCCTAAAAAAATAGCACATTCCAATCCTGCAACGCTTGTACCAAAAGCAAAACTTAAGGCTTCTATAATTACTGTTACATCAAGGTCTTTGGTCGCCTTACCATATAATTCTGCAAAGGCTTTTATCAAGCCTAAGAATGTACCAAGGATTCCAAGTTGTAACGCCAATCGCTGAATATTACCTAATTGTGAAGTATCTTCAATAAAATCATCAGTATATCTTTGGACAGCAAACAGGGGCGATTCAAAACGTTGGTTTTCACCCGCTTCAATGATTGTATTGTATAAATTTATTGACCTTAAACCGCTATCTCCTTGTGTTATCACTCTGACTTGGTCAATGTCTATTGGATTAGCGTCAAAAGTATTAGAATGTGATTTGAACTTTTCTTTACGTTCTTCCGCAATTTCATTTTCTGTAACTACATTTATTAATAAACTTGTAGCTTCTAAAACGCCCCAAATTAATACGCCATAAATAATTAGTACAAACCAAACATAATTGTCCTTAAAAACTGTCCACCAAGATTCTTTCCCTTCAAATTGCTCAGGAGGAATGACTCTGTTCCAAAAAGCAATAATAAAAAATAGGGCAATACC
This sequence comes from Arcicella sp., assembly GCA_025454855.1. Taxonomy (GTDB): domain Bacteria; phylum Bacteroidota; class Bacteroidia; order Cytophagales; family Spirosomataceae; genus Arcicella. Next base: position 6,426 of record JALONS010000172.1, on the reverse strand, counting down.
CCATAATATTAGGGTTGGTAAACCTTTTTTGGGATTAAGAAAAAAGGCTAAATCAATATTTAGTAATTTATTCATTTGAGTTATCGGTTAGGTTGATAGGATTTTCTTTAGAAGATGAGGGGTTATCAAGCAAAAGAAAACTTTGATTTTTTTGTTTATGACTGTCTAACATATTGCTACTTCTACCTGATTTTTTTTTCATATTTTCAAGTCGTTCTATCCTTTTTTCAATTTCATCTATTTCTTCTTCATCTGCCCCTTTAATAATCTTATAGCGTAAATTCTCTCGTAAGACTTTAATAGCTTCATCGGTTTCTCTGTGTTCATTTGACTCTGATAATTTTGCAGATTCGTTTATATCATTTACTTTGATATCCAAAACTGTTTTTTCAAGGTGTGTCCGATTCCGTTTGAGCATAATCAGGTCTAAGGATAGCCCAAATCTAAAGCCCACTTCTTCTAATACAGGCAGGACTTTTTCATTAAAGTAATTTTCTGCTCGTGGGTCAGACGAAATATGTATGTCATATTTTTCTTTCTTTAGCTTATTATCTAATAATTCAAGTAATAAATCTTTGATTTCCGCTATTTCTTCGGCACTATTTCTCTTTTTACTATTTTCTTGAAAGGTTGCCCAACCGTCTGGTCTTACGCCCAATACTTTGAAAATGAGGGTATAGTTTATCAATTGTACATCACCTGTTTGAGATTCTTCTGGATGAATATCAAAATTTATTTTATGATTATTTATCCTTAATTCTAATGCTTTATCGGTAATGTCATTTTCACCAGTTCTAACATTTATAGTTAAAGAATCTTTGTTTATTTTGTAAGTTTTTGCTAAATAATCTTTGATACCATTCTCTAATTTTTCTTTAACATTTTCATTGTTTTCATCATCTTTAATGCTGAATTTTAAATAGATAGCCTCTGGTTCTTCTTTGTGCAGAATATCAGTAACAGCCTCAATAATTGTTTCTTTTATCGCATTTTCAAGATCTACCTGTGGTTGTAAATATTTGGGGTCTATGTCCTTTAAGTTATCTAATTTACCTTTGGCTATTACAACAATAGGTACAGACACTCTATAATCTTTGGTTTTATACGAACCTTCTATTTCTTTGAAAGAGAAGCCTTCTTCTACTAATTTTAATTTTTTAATATCAGGGAAAAAGACATGATATTCTACATCATATCCAACACTATTAGCTTGTGCTTCTATTTCTTTCGCAATATTTTTACGAATATCATTAATATCAAGAAGCAGGTCTTTGTAAGTTTTACCAAACAGGTTTTTTTCTACAATGGGTATTAACACTTTTAGTTTGAACCAACTTGCAAATTGCTCTCCTTTATTTACTTTACGCATCTGACCCAAATCTCTCAATTTGAGCCTAACTACTACATTTACATTTACTTTTTCGTTATATTCTTCTATTTTGCTATCAAAAGTATGGTCAATCAGAATGGGGTCTTCCTTCGGTTTTAGGCTATTAGCTGCCTCTGTTGCAAAAACTACATACCGCATTTTCAAGCCTAAACCTTCTAATGTGTTGATGAATTTTTGTTGTAATTCGGGCTTAATTTTATTGTCAAAATGATAGACAAAATTATGGAGTGATACTTGATTCTTCTGAAGCAAATAATCTTTAATCTCTTTCGTTAAACTTGCTTCTAATTTTAGGTATTTATCAGCATTGGCGTTTCTTTTATTTAGGTTGTCAATCTCATATTCCAACTCAAATGACATGGTCAAGGGCTCTTCTTCTACTCGTATTTCAAAAACTTTTGAGTTAATTTTAATAACCTTTTCCGTTACAATATCGCCAATTGTTGCATTGATTTTTAGATGCAATAATTGCTTGGCTTGCTCTTTAATATAACTTTTTAGTTCATCAAAATCGTTAGGTAGTTCGTTACCTGTTTTTTGTTCATCAACAAAATTCCTAACAATTCGCCTAATTCTGTTATTTAACTTGTCCTCAAGATTTACCCCTTCTGATTTGAGTAAAATTTCTGTTGCCAAATTTTCTTTCCCATCGACTATACTAATGGTAAAAGGGATTTTAATAAGCTCTTCACCGAAACGAAAATTGATTCCTGCACATTTGACACTATTAATACTTGATACGGCGTACAATTCAATACTCTTGTTTATCCGTTCAAAAAAAGAAGGCATTTGACCAAGCGATGAATTATCTTTGGCATTAATTATTACTAAAACTTCTTCGGAAGTTTTTTCATTTTCTTTTGAGATTTTTCTAATAATAGTATCTAAAGCATTCATAAGTATTAGGGTTTTAGCTGTTGTAATTCTTTAAAATCATTAATTAATCTTCGGATAGACCCTCTTCTGTCTCTGTATGATTTTCTGATTTCTTTTTGAGAGTAGTCAATATTATCTAATACGTTAAAATAATATTCAGATTTTTCTCTCCAACTTTCAATCAAAAAACGTTGAATTTCTTTCGGGGCGTTTTCAATAACAGAAAGTAATAATTGTTGGGTAATCGGTTTATTAGCATGATTTTCAATGATATTTTCATCAAAACCTAATAAGATTGCGTACCATTCTTCCAAAATCCATGCTGTTAAATTTTTTGTTTCGTGCTTCCCTTTAATTCCTAAAATTTCCATTTCTGTCTTTTGATCTTTATCAAGGAGCCATTTAATGATGTTAGTAATGAAGATTTTTTTATCTTCAACTAAGTTATAGATTTTAAAAAGTTGATAGTTTGGCTCGTTACTGCCATAATCAGTATAAGGGATTCGGTTATTAAGAATAATTGAATAGTCGAAGATGAATTCTAAGCCCAACATTCTCAACTGCTCCGATTTATTATTGTCCGAATAAACCCAATCCTTTACTACTTTTATAAAATCATTCGCAACCATTGGTTCTTCTTCATCACAAATATTATTTATTAGTAATTGATATGTAACTATTTTGGTAATATTAGTAGCACGCTCAAGGAGTTGTCTAAACCAATAAGCCTTATCAAATTGTGGATTATATTTTAAGGAATTAATCAGAGCGAAGGCTATATGGTCAAAACTTTCATCGCCCTCTTCCATATTTTTAAAAAATTTGAAACTAATGAGCGTATTCAAAAATGATTTGATTCTATTCCTAATAGATTCTTTGGGGTGATAAGCAACTTTATCTATGAATAAGGACAAAACTCTATATTCGCCAATTTTACGATTAGCTTTCTTGAACCCATTTGAAATAACCTCAATATCATCCAGGTTTTTAAGATTATCCTCAACAGATTCATCATAAAATAATAATTTTTGTAAAAAATCATTAATGTAATAATCAGGGTTCTGTATTACTAAATTTTCATAAAGGTTGATGATATTCCACAAAACAAAACCATTGGAGTTAAAGGCTAACTTTCTGACAAAAACCAATTTATTGAAGAAATTACCCAAGTCAGCAGGTCTGTCGTTGTCAAAATAGTTTTCAAAATCTTCTCTTTCATACGATTCTGCAAAATCTACCACTCGCATTTCTCTATCTTCAGAATACACCAGTCTCAATTTATTAGCCTTCATCAACCCATCTGTGTCTGTTTGCCATTGCTCTAATGGGCTTAATTTTTTTTCTTCTTCTTTTATTACCTTTTTGGGGGGTTCATAAGCTATCAATAAATCTTCAACTAACTCTATGAATTCGGTAAGGGTAATGTTAGGGAAATATGTTGCTATAAAAATTATACATCTATTAAGCAAGGTGCTATTATCACCTATTAATCGCTCTGGGTGGTTTGTTTCTAATTCTTCAAGGCGTTTTTCTATTTTTTCTTCATCATTATATTCTTTTATTTTTCTGAGTAATTTAAATTCAGAGTCCTTCCTTTGACTATTTTTACGTCCTAAATACTCTTTCAAGCTATTTATAAAACTTTCTTCACTCTCAATCTGTTTCGTCCACAAGCCTTTGTTTCGTTGCTCAAGTAGCTTGGCAATAGTATCCTCATAAATTACAGGGTCTTGGATATAGAATCTTATCAGTGATTCTACCACTTTAACTTGCCAAAAATCAAACTTCGTATCACTATCTTTTTTTCGATACAGTTCACTTTGAGTTTTATTAGAAATAAGAATAAGTAGGTATTTATCTGATTCATTAAGCACATTATTTATGTGTATTTTATCGTTAGAATCCTTAACATCCATAAGACTATTGAAAAAGTTTTCATTTCCTGAACCCAATAAGTCTATAAAAATCAAAGTATTATCGCTCACGCTACTATCGGTTAGACCTATTATTCTTTGGACTTTATTTTCAAATTCAGCTCTAATTTCCCCTGAATCTATCTCGCTTTTGTTTGCTTTGAAATTTTGATGAGTAGTGTTCTTGATAGCAAACTTATTTTCAAATTCAAACCTAAGTTCCCTCGGCTCAATTTCACTTTTTTTATCTTTGAAATATTGATAAATAGTTTTTTTGATAGCAACCCTTACCCGAGGCTCAAAACAATCTACAATCAAGATTCTTTCTCGCAACAAAATTTCTATCTGAGGCATTATTTCTTCTATTGGATAATCAAAGGCATCATGATCTTCCCAATCAAAAGGAATTGTTGGGTCTGGCTTTTCGGTAGCATTAGATAATGATTTTTTTCCATAGTCAGAGAATGTCGATAGAGTACTCTTATGTTCAATAAGAGTATTGCTCACTTCTTTAGTAGATGGCTTTATATCATCACTATCAGCATTTTCTATATCATCTATTTTATTATTCATAGAATTTAGTATTTTTGTTGTTACAGAAATTCTTTGTAATATAAATTCGGTTGAGCTAAAAATTCTACGTTTACACAAAAAAATGAAAAATGTATAATAGAACCTAATCAAAATATTTTTTTTTATTTTACGGTAAAAAACTTCAAATCATGGTAATTGACGACAATTTAAAATACGATTTGTACTTAAGCTATTCAGGTGAAGATTTTGACTTAATAGATAGTTTTAAAGTATTTTTTGAAGCTATTGGAGTAAGAACTTTTCTGGCACCCAAAAATATGCCAACAGGAGAAGATTGGGAAGAAAGCAACAGGCTTATTATTCAAAACAGCAAGGTATTTTTATTGATACTTACAAAGTCATCAGATAGTTCGGATGAAGTGTTCAAAGAAACCATAACAGCTCGAAATGCTGTAAAAGAACAACTTTATCAATTGGATAAATTGATGACTTTTATGATTGATGTAAAAATAAATGACTCCAAAATTTACAGCAAAGTAGTGAGTAATACACATATTATAAATGCCACTGAAAAACAGGTTGGAGGTGTAAAAGAGGCATTTAAAAAGTTAATAAATGATGTTATGATATCTATTGATATGGAATCAAAAGACCAAATTTTTGAAATTCCATTATTTAATAAAGTAATCGAAGAAATTGAAACTATAACCAATATCGAAGACAAATTTGAGGAAGCAAAAAAAATGTTTTATTATGCCCATTTTGAAACAGCATTAACCAAGTTTCAAGCAATTGAAAAGCGTAATATCAATACATTGTCTTATTTAGGTTTTCTATATTATTTCCCTATTTGTAGTATTGAAAAAGATAAGAGGGAGGCTCAAAAATATTTTAATAAGGCTATAGAAAATAATGACTATTTAGGTTATTTTGGTTTGGGTTTAATGGATTTGAAGATAGGCAATTCAAATGCGTTCTTGAGCTTTGGTAAATGTTATGAACAAATTAAATTTTCTGACCAAGGATTTGAGCAGTTTTTAGTCGGTTATATACACTATTTTGGAGGAACGACAAGTAGAGAACCAAACTACCGAAAAGCAGTAGAAGCATGGTGTAAATCATCAGAAAGTGGCTTTTTATGGGCAAACTATGATTTAGCGATGCTTTATCAAAAGGGTGCGAGAGGTGTAGCGAAAGATAAGCAAAAAGAAGAATTTTATTTATCTAAAACAAGAAAATAAAACAGCATTTTTATCATTTCTTGTTAATATGTGACTTATTTCTTTCGAGGATTAAACACCCCATTGTTTAATGTAAGCAAAATTATCTTTCTATACCCTCCATTTCCAGAAAAAAGGCTATCTACCCATCCAAGAATATTACCTTCCCAAATCAGGTAACATCGATATACAGATGAAGAAAAACTAACTTCTCAAACATTATCCAAAGCCTTAATTACCACATGGATGGTGCTTTTTCATAGGAAATCGTTACAAAAACCACTATCTTAGCTTTTCAGATTTAATGAAACTCACCGCATGAAATCCAAAAAAGATTGTTCTGAAAAAGAATTAGAAGATTTATACATTGAACCCGCCCTTATCAATGTGGGATCAGGGCAAACGCATGAGAATTCAAGTTAATAATTCAATCATATAATCTGTATCATAAGCGGCTTTAACTCTTCTTTTTTTCAAGCTCAACTTATCATCC
>JALONS010000016.1 GCA_025454855.1 Arcicella sp. | reverse complement strand
GTGCATTGTAGGCACAACGATTTTAACGCCAATGTAGGCACAAATTTTTAACAACATGGCACTTATAACAGCAGTAATAAACTTTAAAGGTGGTGTAGCTAAGACAACTACAACCATGAATTTAGGGGCAGGTTTAAAGAAACTCAAAGAGAGGGTTTTAGTGATAGATACCGACCCACAAGGGAATATAGCCGTCAATTTACAAGGTTCGGAAGAGAGTATTTTGAACCCTCAAACCCTTACCATTTCAGCTTTGTATCAAAATCCGAATATTGACCCTAATAATGCAATCGTTAAGGGGGCATATTTTGATTATATCCCCAATAATCTGTATGCTTATCAACGTACAAACGGTATGAGTGACTACCGTCTGCTGAAACAAATCATTGATAAAGTCAAACACAATTACGACCATATTATCATTGATACACCTCCGTATCTTGGGTTAGATGCTATCAATGCAATTTATGCCGCTGATACTTTGATGTTGGTTACGGATTTCTCCAAAGCGAGTTTAACAGGGGTACAAATCTTAGTTTCGGTATTGGACAAGTGGCATGATAAACAAATCAGTTCCGTTTTTAAGAACAAACCCAAGACGATACTTTTTACAATGCACCAAAAGAATACAGTACTGCACCGTGAATTATTAGAATCAGTTGAAGACAGTAAAGCTGTTGGTATGGGTATCATGCTTAAAGAACGCATACCAAGACTTTTGAAAGTGGTAGAAGATGGTTATTCGGGCGTTCCTACCATTATTTCTAATCCACGAAATAAAGTGGCGACTGAATATAAGAGTTTAGCGGAAACTTGGTATTACGCCCGAACAACGGGTAAAATTACAGGGAGTAGATACATGGTAAATGTCCCAAGAAGTTAAACCGATGGCAAAAAAGAATTTATTAGGCGGGTTCAAGTTTGAGAAACTACCTGAAATTACTAATGGTTTGATAATTCCAACGGGCAATGATACAAGACCGAAAGAAGCACCTCCAACAGCTTCACCAATTCAAGAGCCTGTTAGACAAACACCACGACCCACAACGACACGACAACCACAAACTCATAATTTTAAAAAATTAGAGGTGGACTCAAAGGCATTTACGCCCATGACTAACGTTGTACCTACTATTGAGAATAATAGTGTGCCTGTAAATGAGGCTGTCGTTGTGCTATCAAGTGAGCCAAAATTCAAAGGATTATCAAGGAGAAAGAGACAACGTATTACGCCCGAAGATTTGAATTTAGAAGAGTTTGGAGCTTTAAAAAATAAGCAAGAACGCATCACGTACTTAGCCTTGCGAGGTTGGTCGCTAAAAGTGGAAGCAAGAGGAAATGGGTTTTATCACTACGCTACTCGATATGTAAACCGAAAGAAAAAACGTTTGTATTTAGGTTCAGTCATTGAAGATACGTAGGCACAATATCCACACCATGTAGGCACAAGAAAGAGCATTGTAGGCACAATGTTCTTTCTTTGTTTTTACAGATAATTGATAGGTTTTTTGTTAATGTACACGTGTTGAACTATATTCGTGAAATTTTAGTTAAAAGTGAAATTTAGACTCGTAAAATTAGATAAATTAAGTGGTCAGAAAACCCAAGTATATTCTATCATCATAGATGATGACGATAAGAATTTGTTTGAACATTTTTTGGAAGAGAACAATGAAACTTACCACGATGAATTACTCGAAATTTTAACAAGATTAAAAAGTATTTCTAACAAGGAAGGGGCAAGAGAGCATCTTTTTAAAAAAGCCGAAGGTAAACTTGGTGACGGTATTGAAGCCCTTTACGATGAATCTAAACGAAAATTACGTCTTTATTGTATTCGCTACGGTTCGGTACTATTGGTCTTGGGGGGTGGTGGTGCAAAAAATGTTAGAGCCTTACAAGACGACCCAAAATTAAAGAAAGAAAATTACCTTCTCCGTGAAATATCCAAACGCATAAGCCAAGCAATGCAGGATGGCGATTTAAAATGGAATAGTAGCTTCAATGACTTTGCAGGAGATTTTATTTTTGAAGATTTAGACGATGACGAAGACTTTTAAAACATACAACAATGGCACTTTTAGATAACTTATTGGCAGAAATAACGCCTGAGCAACAGGCACGCACAGACCGTAAAATGCGAATTGCCTGTATCATTGATGATGCCATGAAGGCGAAAGGTTTAGGCAAAAAGCAATTTGCCGACAAAGTAGGTCGTAAACCATCTGAAATAACTAAATGGCTGAGCGGAACTCATAATTTTACGGTTGAAACCCTTGCAGATATTGAGCGAGTTTTAGGCGTGAGGATTCTTAATCTAAACAGTAGGACTAAATCAAAGCACAATATCAGCGGTAATGTCTCAGTTAATTTGTAGGCACAATATCCACACCATGTAGGCACAACGATTGCCCCAAATGTAGGCACAAAAAAGAGCATTGTAGGCACAATGTTCTTTTTTTGTTTTGTGGGCTTTTATTTAGAAATTGCAAAACTAAACAACAAAATAATAGTATGGCTAATCAAGGAGCGAAACATGAAAACTATGAAATTTTAAATTTAATTGGCTATGGATTATCAAAATTCAATGATGAATTTATCAAAGAATTTGGTTTTAAAACTAAAACGGCATTTTACAATTATTGCGTAGCTAATGAAATAGCAGATTCAATTGGTACAGTTAAAAATAGAATGGATTTATTTGACCCATTTTTCCCTCAAAGCGGTAGAAAAGGGTGGTGGCAGAAAGGGGACGCTTATATTCATCGAAAGATTTTGATTGATAGTCTTTTTGGAAATGAAAATGTTAGAGATTATGCCAATGTGGTAAAGCTATATTTGAGAGATAATCTCAAAATTGCAGAATTGATAGTCAATGCCAAACCCATTGTTAAATCAAGATTCAGAAAATTACAAGAGACAGGATTGGAAGCTGAATTGTTTTTTATGAATAATTTTAATTTAATTGAGCGATTCAATAAAGGTATCTTAGAAGACGCAAGGCTTTATGGTGACGGGTATGATTTTCAAATCAGCGTTAATGAAAATCTATTTTTAGCAGAAATAAAAGGTATCAGAGCCAGCAAAGGTAGATTCAGATTATCTGAAAACGAATATAACAAAGCATTAGAGTACAAAGAGGATTACATAATCACTATTGTATTGAATATGAACGATATACCTACATTTCTGACCGTTGAAAATCCAGTTAAGAATTTAAAATTTGAAAAGGACATAAGAACTCCAAAGCCCATTACTGAATATTTTTTAGCCAACGATATATGTTAAGTGAAGAAGACAAAATAGATTTTTTGGAGGAATACTTAAACCTTAAAAACGGGTCTTATGGTGATAATATGAAAGAGGAACTCATATTTTATTTTTTTGAATTGGAGAACGATAAAAGTTTCTTAGACCATTTGGATTCAGAAGATGCAATAAAATCAAAAGTAGAAATTTTAATCAGTAAAATGATTCTGCATGAACACGAAGACGGTTTACATAATATTATTGAAAATTATATTTAAGTAAATTAGAAGAAGGAGAGTTAGCAACCTACGAGAGGCTTAACTTACTTGGTTTTGATAGTGTGGTTATTTCAAAAGATAGTGATGGCAATTTCTCAATAGATAAATCACCCCTTGATAGTTATGAGCGATTTATTGAGGGATAGATACGTTTATCTAAATTTGTAAGCACAGGAAAGACTATGTGGTATTAATGAACAAATTGAACGAATGGATATTACTGAAATAGCCCAAAGGTTTCGAGGTATTTATAAGCAAGCGAATGATGTCTATAAAGTAAGGGTTGATGATGCCACCCGAAACAAAAATATCTCACGAGATGAATTAGAGCATTTATTTGATGGTATGCTTGATTTTGCTAATGATGCCGAAATGCTTTTTCAATACAAAAGACTTTGCAGACACTATCTGTATATCTATCCCCAAGTAGTAGGATACTACATAAATGCTTATAGAGAATGTTGGGATATTGAACCCGAAACAGAAAATGAGTAGCCCTAACTGAAACCGCCCGAATTATGCAAGAAATTGATTTGGTGGGGGTGGAGTGATACACTTAACAATAAAAAAATGGGACACGATTTAGCCATCATTGGTAAACATAAACTTAACACCCAAAGCCCACAAAAATTAGCGTTAGACCTTTCAAAAAGGTTAAAAGTAAAGGTAATTTATCAGATAACGTATTGGGATAATAACCTTTTTGATGGCAACGGTGATAACGTTTGGTTAGAGCAATTTACAGCGGGAGAAGAATATGAAAAAGAATATCATCTGACCTTGTGGGTGGACGATACAACACAACTGAATGTTGAAACTTGCTATGAAGAAAGAAATCTTTTCAAGCTCGAACTCTTAGACCCCAAAGACCCAGATTATGAAAGTCTGAATTGTGAAATTGGGATTGATTCTTTACTGATTCATTGTGCAACAAATCAACGATGGTACGGTTTCATTCATTGGATAAAAGACCCGACTAATAAGTTTGATGGGTATTCTGAGACGTGCGGGGAGTGGATGGAAAAACAAAGGCAAATCATTTGGGACAACCTGATACCATTTGGAGGGCATGAAGTACTACTTTTCAGCGACCAAGGCTCACTCCAACTTTTCTGTGAAGATGATTGTATCTACACCAAAAGTTTTGAGCAAATCAAGCAAGAAATGATTGCCCAAGTAGGGGAAGATAAAGTTCGCTATTTACCTCGTGAATTAGCAGGTTACGAAGGGAAAAACATTTATGAAGCCTCCGATAATTTTCAGTTATTGTACGATGATTTTCCAGAGAAAATAAACAATAAGTAAACCATTATTTAAACACCTATTTCAAAGTATTTGACACCCATACCCTTAAAACTTAAAGCACTATAATCCAATGAAAAGCAATAGTAACACCATGACATTAGGCATTATTTTAACTATTTTAGGCGTTGGCTTAACCATTGTAGGTATTATTTTCATAACTAAAAATTCAGATAAAGTTGCGGAAAGCATCGAAAAAATACGCCAAGAGAATGAGGCTATTAGCACTGAAAAACAAAAAGGTGATGATTTTGAGAAATTTGTTATCCAAAAATTCTCTAAGAGCTATTTTACCATTATTGAATGGACGGGCGATAAATACATAGATGGAATGTACCCCATAAGCAATACCAATCCTGATTTGATGCTCAGATTCAAGATGAAAGAAGTTGAAAAGGATTTTGCCGTTGAATGTAAATACCGTAGTAATTACTATAAAAATGGTGTAGAATGGTGTACTGGTAAACAGTTGGAGAATTATCAAAACTTCGCTACTGACCGAGAGATGCCCGTTTTTGTAGCAATCGGCTTGGGTGGAGTTGCCACAGCTCCTGAAGAGTTATTCATTATCCCTCTATCCGAAATCAAAGGAGTATTCTTGGATAAAGCATTTTTAGAAAGATATAAAAAGGAAAATTTTAAAGAAAGTAATCTGTTCTTTGACTATGAGCGTGGGGTTTTGAAGTAAGATTGTAGGCACAATGATTGTGAGGAATGTAGGCACAAAAAAGGTGTATTGTAGGAGTAAAGCTCTTGCTTTGTACTGTGGGCTTTTATTGCAAATAAACGTTATAGAATGCACTGTCTTTATTCCAAAATAATTAGTACATCTATTTGAACTTAATACACAGAGGTTATGTCAAATCGGGTAAATTTATCAATTTCAATGTCTTCACGAGACCGTAAGAAAGTTGAAGAACTGTTAAAAAGTCTTCCTTCCGTAAAAATTGAAAGTAGAGAAGAATCTTTGATTGAAAAAGGAACTGGTACGAAGGAATCTCTTTCTAAATACTTTGGGATGCGTGATAATTCTAAAAAACGACTAACGGCAACCCAAATAAGTGAACAAACATGGCAAAGAGACACAAAAAGTAGTGAACCTGAAACAGAAAATGAGTAAACCATGACACTTTTAGATAATTTATTAGCAGAAATTACGCCTGAGCAACAGGCACGTACAGACCGCAAAATGCGAATAGCCTGTATCATTGACGATGCCATGAAAGCCAAAGGTTTAGGAAAACAGCAATTTGCCGATAAAGTGGGCCGTAAACCCTCTGAAATAACTAAATGGTTGAGCGGAACTCATAATTTTACGATTGAAATCCTTGCAGATATTGAGCGAGTTTTAGGCGTGAGGATTCTTAATCTAAACGGTAGGACTAAATCAAAGCACAATATCAGCGGTAATGTCTCAGTTAATTTGTAGGCACAATTTCCACACCGTGTAGGCACAACGATTGCCCCAAATGTAGGCACAAAAAAGAGCATTGTAGGCACAATGTTCTTTCTTTGTTTTGTGGGCTTTTATTCAGAAATTACATTAACACAAAGAAATTTACAATGTCTTTATCAACTAACTCAGATTATGAAATTGGCTTATCGAACTGAAAAAGAAAATTCGATAAGTTCAAACCAAGGCTTCTTTAGCGGTTAATCGACCTTAATATTAATAGAGGGTTCTATTGAAATAGTATATGGAGAGTATAGTCTGAAAATAAAAGTATTTCCACTCAAACATAAGTCTGTATCGTCTCATTGCTTATTAAATATTTGCTAAAAAGATAAAAATATCTATATTTAAACTAATATAATTTACTTGAGCATATAGTCAAGATTATCAATGTAATATTATTTACTAATTTTATGTTTTAATATCATATTTATTCTTCAAGAAAGGATAGACGTGGTATCATACCAAAGTCAATATATAAAATCTTTGACTCTTAATAAATTATGAACAAACAACTTTTAACTCGACTTTTTAGGTCTATTGAAGGAAATAAATCTGACGATATAGTTAAGGTTGCTTATACGATTATTGAAAATGAAAATGAACAAGGGCATGAAAAACTTGCAACGCATTTAAAATCTATTCTCGAAAGTAACTTAAATAATTATAAGAATTACAGAAATGAATTAAAGCGAATACTGCCCGAAGGAGTTTCAATACCTACTGACAAAAGGAATAATCTACCACTGGCTACCGAGATTGAAAGAGATAAGTTGAGACATGAAATGGTATTAAATCCTGATATAGAGGAAAAAATTGCACGTATCGAGAAAGAGTTTGTTGCAAGAGAACGACTGGCTCATTTTGGATTAAAACCTCGTCAGAAAATACTTCTATATGGTTCCTCTGGATGTGGAAAAAGTATGAGTGCAGAAAGAATCGCTTGGAATATTGGACTCCCATTTTTAAAGGTCAGATTTGAAGCTATTATATCCTCCTATTTAGGAGAGTCTGCCAATAATTTAAAAGTTCTTTTTGAGTCACTTAGAGCTTTCCCGTGCGTATTACTATTAGACGAATTCGATTTCATAGCTAAGTCAAGAACTTCATCACAAGAAGTTGGTGAAATGCACCGTATCGTAAATATTTTACTTAACCTAATGGAAGAGTATGATGCCTCTGGATTAGTTATTGCGACAACAAATTTAGAAGGTATGATTGATAAAGCATTATTTAGGCGTTTTGATGATGTGATAGAAATTACTCGTCCACAAGAACAAGAAATTGCACAAATTTTAGAAAATACTCTTTCCGCAATTCACTTAAATAAAGATGTCAAACTAAACGAGATAGCCAAAGAGATGATTGGTTTTTCTGCTGCATTAACCGTAAAAGTTGCTAATGATGCAGCCAAATTAGCAATAATAAGCGGGAAGTCTGAAGTTGGACTTACTCATTTCAAGAAATCTCTCTCCGAAAACAAAGCATATAATAATTGATTTAACACCTCAAATTTTATTTAATTATGGTAGAACTACCACATTTACAACTACGTAATACCTACACAGGAACTCATAAGCCTACAAAAGGAATGGGACCGGAGAAGTCCCTAAAGACATCAAATAATGAGAAAAACCGTGGTAGTCATGGACAAAAACTTCAAACTCGCCTTGGTAATCTTGAAGGTTTCTGGAAAGATAATCTAATACAAAGAAAAGAAGATGGATTTCCAGATTTACCAGAATCTGAGATAATTCCTATTCTTTTACAGCTCGACCCAGATTTCAACATTGAGTCTTTGAAAGGCTTAGGTATTGAGATTGTGCTTGAAGAAGAGGATGGATTTGTAGTTGGTGCAACGGCAATAAATTTTGTCTCACTAAGAGAAAAAATAGATGCCTTAATTTATGAAAAAGGTAAATTCAAAAATCAGGTTGCAAAGTTATGGGAGATTGAAGAGGGTATTCAATGGCGTTTAGAGCATATATTGTCCGAGGAATTAAGCCAAAGATGGGATAAAATTGCAGATGATGAAATATTGATTTTAGATGTAGCTGTTGCTTGTTATACAAAAAAACCGCCTATGCCTTTAAGAAAATATGAAACCGAAGAGGAATACCAAATTAGGTTAGGTAAATGGAACGAAAAAATCAACTTTTCAAATACGAAAAAGCCCGTCAGGAAAGACGAAACGGAAGAAAAATATCAAATCAGATTAGAAAATTGGAAGAAAAAAATACAAGCTGCCAATGAAAAAAGGGGCGATATAGAATTAGAACGTCAAGATTTATTTGAAAAATTTATAAGAGATTATGGAGGTGAAAACCTCTCAGGGTTCATTGATAATAACGACAGTTTTTGTTGCCAAATTCAGTTATCTGGAAGAGCAATGAAGGATTTAGCACTTAACTATCAGTATTTATTTTATTTGTCAGAATTAGAGCAAGTAGAATCTTTTGAACAAAATGAAATAGAAAACAATTTACAAGACGATTCGTCTTTACAGCTCATTGCACCATTATCAAATGCTCCCAAAGTTTGTGTTATAGATAGCGGGATTCAAGAAAATCATCGTTTATTGGATTTAGCAATTGATGTTTCATCATCAAAATCGTATGTTCTAAATGATAATTCTACCGCTGATTATGTATCAAATGGAGGTCATGGGACAAAGGTGGCAGGGGCAATATTATTCCCTAAATCCATACCTACATCTGGAATATATAATCTTCCTTGTTGGATTCAAAATGCAAGAGTTTTGAATAAAAATAATGTATTTGATAGAAGAAACACCTATCTCCCTAAACTCATGGAAGATATAATATCCGATTTTTTGCCTACTAAAATCTATAACTTATCTATTGCTTCAAGGTCTCCTTGTAGATTAAAACATATGACTTCTTGGGCAGCCTCAATTGATAAACTTACTTATGAAAATGATGTTTTATTCATTGTTGCAACTGGTAATTTGAGTAAAGAGACAGTAAAATATCATTTAGACTCGTCAAGACAATATCCAAATTTTTTGTTAGAAAAATCCAGTAGAATATCTAATCCTTCACAAAGTAGCTTTGCATTGACAGTAGGGTCTGTTAGTTTAGAAGAGTACAAAACGGCAGATGAACACTCTTTTGGAGAAAATGATAGTCCATCCGCTTTTACCAAATCTGGACCTGGGCTATGGGGAATGATTAAGCCTGATGTTGTTGAATACGGTGGAGATTTTGTTGTACAAAAAATGGGTAGTATTCATCTTGTAAAATCAACGGATGTCTCATCTATTGAGCTTGTTCAATCAACACTTGGTGGTAACAAAGGTATTGGAAAAGATATTGGAACTTCATTTGCAACACCCAAAGTTTCTCATATTGCTGCAATGTTACAAGGCATTCTTCCGAACGATAACGCTTTGTTATACAGAGCTTTAATAGCACAATCAGCACGTCTTCCTGAAAAATATTTTCAAAATCCAACTTCTGAAAATATTAAACTCTATGGCTATGGTATTCCAGATGTGAATAGAGCAACTGGTAATACAGAAAATAGGATTACTTTTATTGCTTCTGATTTTATTGTACCCAAACAGGCTAAATTATATAGCGTAAATATTCCTAAAAGCATACGTAGTGCAGGTGATAATTATGACATTCTTATAGAGTTTACGTTATCATACAAGGCTAACCCCAGAAGAACACGAATGAAAACTAAATCATACCTTTCTACTTGGGTAGATTGGGTTTCTTCTAAAATTGGACAGAATTTTGAACAATTTAAAATAAAAGTAATCAAGGATTTAGAAGCGGGCGATGAGATAATCAACGGTAATGAAAGTCAAGATACAATTCAATGGAAGATTAGAGAACGTAGTGATTATGGTAAAATCAACGATTTTAAAAGGCAAGATAGTACGTTGCAAAAAGATTGGTGTATTCTGAAATCAAATCAACTTCCAGAAGAACTATCATTTGCGATTATTGGTCATAAAGGATGGGAAGAAGATTTATCCAAGACTGTTCCATTTGCAATAAGTGTAAGTATAGAAGCATTAGAAAATTCTATTTCAATCTATGAAAAAATTAAAGTAGAAAATGAGGTTCAAATCGAAGTTAAGATATAAATAAAATAAAATATTGTATTCTAAAAAACGGCTCAACTACAATACGGTTTTGAGCCCTTTTTGTTACCATTTTGTTACTTTTCCTTTTACTCAGGTATAACCCTCTTATATACAATACGTTGTGTAGTTCGCTCGAGACCTCTAAAATGTTCAAAAGTCCCTGATTATCGGGGACTTTTTTTTGTACCTGTATCCTTCAAAATTATTGTAATTTTTGTAGGCGTAAAATCCAAAAGGATTTGAGTTTCGTATATAACTGGGAAATGTAATATTTCTTCAATTATTTTCTCATACTAAATCTCAAATCTTATGAACAGACTTAGTTTACCATTTCGAAGATGGTTCTGTTATGCCGTCTTCCTTGTCTCTGTGGCGATAGCCCATTTGGGTTATACGTCCAGCCATAGAGAAGCTCCGCTCATTTCTAATGACCCATTGGCTGATAATACCGATGTGTACGCTTTCCGTAGCCCCGACGACCCCAACACCATCACTATTATTGCGAATTACATTCCGTTTGAATCTCCTGAAGGTGGTCCTAACTATTATACTTTTGGAAGTAGAGTTCGTTATGAAATTCATATTAAGAATAGGGCTAATACCGCTGGCGATGATATTACCTATCGTTTTACGTTTAATACTACCAGTGAAGACCCTTCTACTTTTTTCAATATCCGTTTGGGTAAACAAAATTTAAAGACTACCTATATCTGTGAAAAAAGCATGGATGGTGGTAGAACTTTCAGAACGATTGTAATGAATGGAATTGTCCCACCCGCTAATATCGGACCTCGTTCTATTGATAATCCCGTTCTTGGTTTAAATAGTTCTTATGATGCTTTGGCAGCTAATGCTATCGCCACGACGGCAGCAGGTGAAAAAGTGTTTTGTGGACCCGTTGATGACCCATTCTTTGTTGATTTAGCGGGTGCTTTTGATGTGGGAAATTTTCGTCCAGAAGGTAATACTACCAACGCTCCAATTGATGGATTAAATCGTTTTAATGTACACACAATTGCAATAAAAGTACCTATCAGTTTGTTGCAGAAAGATGGAAAAAATGCTACACAAGCTACTAATATCCTCGACCCAGACTTTGTTATTGGGGTATGGGCATCGGCAAGTCGTCAGAGAATCCAAACTATTTATCAGGGAGGAGATGTTGGCATGGATGGTGATTATGTACAAGTGTCTCGCTTAGGAATGCCATTAGTAAACGAAGCCATCATTCCTATTGGTATGAAGGATCGTTGGAATGCCACTACTCCTTACAACGGAGAAGACCTACAATTTGCTAAATATTTCACTAATCCAGAATTGGCTTTATACATGGACGACTCTCAGTTTGGGGGAGCAGTTCCTTCTTTAAATGCCTTGCGTATTCAATCAAAATCATTGGGTTCATTTGATTTTCGTAATGGAAAAGCAGGTTTGGCTGGTTTAAAAGGAAACGCTGCACTGACGGGAACGGCATTAGCAGAAGCCGCTTTTGGAAGTGTGCTACTACCAGACAATAAAAGCCCCAGAGCCGTCGATATTCTTCCTATTTTTTACACGGGTGTACCTAATTTAGCTCCTTATCAATTAGCTTCAGGAAAAGCAGGGAATCCATTAGCTACTGGAAAACCCTTTATCCATAATTTTTTACCCACTTTGGGAGATATGCTTCGCTTGAATATGGCGGTACCCGTAACGCCTCGCAACGACCCTAAATTTAGCTCGTTGGGTTTAGTAGGAGCTGCCGTTTTAGGTTTAACTGACCCAGCTTATAACACGACTAAAGATTTGCAATTTATTCCTAATATGGATGGATTTCCTAACGGAAGACGTTTGGAAGATGATGTTACCACCATTGAATTACAGGCTGTTTCAGGAGTAGTATTAGCGGCAGTGGGTTTATGGTACGATGATTTCATTCCGGGAACAACCGCCAGTCCAGTTACGCCCAAATTAGGTAGTGTTTTAGGATTTAATGCAGGTCCTACTAAAAATGATGCTCCGTTCAGAACTGGCTTTCCGTACATGGCGACCCCGTGGAGAGGTTTTGATTATCCCGAAAAGGCAAGATTTTAACATCGTAAGTTGTTTTGGCATAATTTAAAAATGTGCCAGAGGACTTGGTTATCAAAATGTATATTTTTCTGATAATTGAAAGAATACTTAAACAAAAGAATAATGAAAAAACTTATATATCTGATTGGAATTTTGGCAGTGATTGGTCAATTCCCATCAACTTCTTGGGCATCATCGCACCGAGAAGCCCCCCTTATTTCAAATGACCCGCTGGCGGATAATACCGATTTATACGCTTTCAAGAGTCCGACAAATCCCGAAAATATTGTATTAATTGCCAACTACATTCCTTTTGAACACCCCGCTGGAGGACCCAACTGGTATTCATTCGGAGAAAGAATTAGGTATGAAATTCACGTAGATAATAATGCCTCAACTCCGGGAGACGACATCGTTTATCGATTTACCTTTTCGAAAGTTAATGAAGACCCGACTACTTTTTTTGCCATTAGATTAGGTAAAGAAAACCAAAAGACCACCTACACCTGTGAGCGTAGTATGGACGGTGGAAGGAACTTTACCACCATCATTGCTAATGGAATAGTACCTCCGCCCAATATTGGACCTCGTTCCATCGAAAACACACCCGTGGGTTTAGGAGCCAGTAGTTACGATGAATTAGTTACCAAATCAATTATGACTGCCAATACGGGCGAAAAAGTATTTTGCGGACCCGTTGACGACCCGTTTTTTGTAGATTTAGGGGGAATTTTTGACGTAGGAAATATTCGCCCAAACAGTGGAAAAGACGGCGTTGCTAAATTTAATTGTCATTCTATCGTGGTAGAAGTACCCGTTGCTACTTTACAGAAAAATCGTAAACCAGTAGCAATGGCAAGTAATATTCTTGATTCTGACTATGTAATTGGCGTGTATGCTTCGGCAAGTCGTCAGAGAATCCGTACTTTTTATAATGCAGGTGATGTGGGTATGGATGGAGAATACGTACAGGTTTCTCGCTTGGGAATGCCCCTTACCAACGAGGCTATCATTCCATTAGGATTGAAAGATAGATGGAATTCTTTTACGCCTAATAAAGATTTGGAATTTGCTCCTTATTTTACAAATCCAGAATTAGGTTTGTATATGGATGATTCGCAGTTTGGTGGAGCAGTACCAGGGTTAGCTTCGTTGAGAATTCAGTCAAAATCTCTCGGAGGATTCGATTTCCGTAATGGCAAAGCAGGATTATATACATTGAAAGGGAATGCAGCTCTCAACGGAACAGCTCTTGCTGAAAATGCTTTCGGTAGTGTTTTGTTACCCAACCCTACCAGTCCTCGGGCGGTTGATATTCTTCCTATCTTTTACACGGGAGTTCCCAACTTAGCCCCTTATCAATTAGCTACGGGCAAAGGAGGAAATCCGCTGGCAGTAGGTAAACCGTTCATCAATAACTTTTTACCCACTTTCGGTGATTTATTACGCTTGAATATGGCTGTTCCAGCTACGCCACGTAACAGTGCCGATTTCAACTCTTTGGGTTTGGTATATGCAGCAGTTTTGGGTTTAACAGATGCTCGATATAATGGAAACCGTGATTTACAATTTATCCCAAATATGGACGGTTTCCCGAATGGTCGTCGTTTAGAAGATGATGTAACTACTATTGAGTTACAAGCAGTAGGAGGGGTAGTATTAGCAGCCGTCGGGCTATGGTACGATGACTTCATTCCGGGAACAACTGCCAGTCCTGTAACGCCTAATTTACTCAAAACACTCACGTTTAATGCAGGTGTAACTAAAAACGATACTACTTTTAAAGCCGTTTTCCCATACGAGCAAAATCCTTGGAGAGGTTTCAGAGGCGGGAATTATTCAGGAAGGAAAGTGGAAACAACGAATAAGGTAGGAAGGGTATCGGCAGAATTACCCAGTACCGATAAAATCTCGGTGGCAGTGTTGGGTAATCCTGTAATGGGTGATGAAGTAACGGTGGAGGTAAGAGGAGCAAAAGGAGAATCACTCGAAATGGATGTTATTAATATTCAAGGACAAATCGTTAGTCATCATTCTATCGACGAAGCCAGTGCTACCGAACGCAAAACGGTACGCTTAGGCAGAGAAATAGGAACGTACTTTTTACGCACATCATCCCCAACTGGACAAAGTACCGTAAAAATTTTCAGACAATAACTTTTTGATGAAAAAAATCTTAATGAAGAGCTGAGGATTGCATAAAACCTTGCTATTAGTTTATTATAGTTCCTGTGTTAGTCTATATTCTTGACTGATACAGGAACTTTTTTATATCAGGTAAGTGGCAGAAATTAATTGATACGACAAATATTGTTGTCATATCGTAGTGGCGTATCACATACGCTACTACACAATATAAAAGAATTAACTAATGGTATTTTTTCTAACAGTTGAGATTTTGAAAATTATCTTAAAGTTTCGACTTTCGAATACATAGGTTTTTTCTGAAATCACGTTTCGTTTTCTATAATTATCTGAAATTAAATCCATTCTATATTTTAATACGTATATAGGAATATGAAAGCTGGGTGCGGTTAAATCACCCCAAAATTCAATCCATCATAAACGATTTTAATATGAGAATGTCCATTATTACTTCACAAAACAATTTTTTGAAAGGTCTATTCATGGTAATTGTAGTTTTACTACAAATTGGTTGTACCCAAACCCCCAAGACTGACAATACCCAAACATCATCAGCCCTTGATGTACCCGCTTTGTTTGAACGCAAAGGTGATTTAGCGAAAGCTACCGAATGGCAAAAGACAAAAGAAAAAGTGGAAGAATTAAAGCAGAAACTCAGTAAAGACCCCAACGATATAAAAACCCGCTTGCAAGTGGCAACTATTTATTTATCCGAAGCACGAATCACGGGAGAACACCCTTATTATTATCCTGCTATTTTGAAAATATTAGATGGCATTCTGTATTTGAATCCTAACAACTTTGAGGCTATTACCTACAAGGCTTCCGTGAAAATGTCGCAACACCAATTTGCAGAGGCTCGGGATTTAGCCGAAAAAGCTCGAAAACTCAATGCCGATAATGCTTATATCTACGGGGTTCTGGTAGATGCCAACGTAGAACTGGGCTTTTATAAAGAGGCTATTGAGATGTCGGAAAAAATGCAAGCCCTCAAACCTTCCTTGGAAGCCTACTCAAGAGCTTCCTATCTCCGAGAAATCTATGGTGACTATAAAGGTTCGATTATCGCCATGCAAATGGCGGTTGAAGCAGGTTTACCCGGTTCTGAACCTTACTGTTGGAGCAAAAATACACTCGGACACCTGTATGAATCTACTGGGCAATTAAAACTGGCTGAACGCCAATACGCTGAAATACTGGCGATTCGTCCGAGTTATGCGTTTGCTTATCGGGGACAAGCTCGTATTCTAAAAGCCAATAAAAAATACGATGAGGCTTTAGCAGTATTAGAAAAAGCCGTTACCATCATGCCAGAATTTTCTTTTCATGAAGAAATGGCCGAAATCTACGCTTTACAAGGACAACAAGAAAAAGCCCAAAAAAAATACGCTGAAGTGGTTACCATGCTGGACGAAGATGCCAAGTCTGGACACGCTGTGGATTTAGAATTGTGCAAACTTTATACAAAAGCAGGACAGCTACAACAAGCATTGAATTTTGGATTGAAAGAATACCGTAAAAGACCTAATAATATAGACGTAAATCACGCAATGGCGGTTATTGCTTATGAAATGAATGATTTGAAAAAAGCAAAAGCCTATCTAACAGTAGCTTTGAGTACTGGCAGTAAGAATCCTGAATTATTAGCTGATGCCAGTAAAATAGAAAAGAATATAGCCATGCAGGTTACTCCTCAGGCTGTGTCAGAATTGATAGCAAAAGCAATAAGATAGTGACGAAAGATGTATTCATTTAAAACAGACCATTTTTGATTGGATTGTTCTCCGTCCTAATATTTAGAAAATATTTTCTAAATATTAGGACGGGATTACCCCAAAGTTGTTTAAAATACTTTCTAATTTTAGCATCCTAACATATTTACTAAACCCATGAAGCACTTTATACTTTTCATGCTTATTTTATCGTATTCATCTGCATTTGCCCATTTAGGGGATTTGTCGGGCGTGGTGTACGATGAAAATACGAAACTGCCACTGCAAGGAGTAAGTGTGCAGATAACAGGACTCAACCGAGGAGTTCTTACGAATGAATTAGGTCAATTCAGATTTAAAAATCTTGTTACAGCCCCCTACAAAGTTGAATTCTCCCATCTGGGTTTCAAAACACAAGTATTAACGGTTACTATTCAAGATGACCAAAATACTTTTGTAAAAGTTTCGCTGACTACCCAAGCCGTAGAATTGATGGAAGTTACGGTGCCTTCTCAACGCCCACACGACCAGCAGCTCATCAGTAATTTGGATATAAAATTGCGTCCTATCACTAATTCACAAGAGATTTTACGAATAGTTCCTGGGTTATTCATCGGGCAACACGCTGGCGGAGGTAAAGCAGAACAAATTTTTCTGAGAGGCTTTGACCTCGACCACGGTACTGACATCAGAATTACCGTAGATGATATACCCGTAAACATGGTCTCGCACGCACACGGACAAGGATACGCAGATTTACACTTCGTCATTCCTGAACTCACACAAGGAGTTGATTTTAGAAAAGGGTCGTACAATACCGATAAAGGAAATTTAGCCACCGCAGGATGGGTGAATTTTCGTACCCGTAATGCTTTGGAGCATTCATTTTTGAAAGTAGAAGGTGGACAATTTGATACATATCGACTGGTAGGAGGGGTAGATTTATTGGGGAAAAAAGGAAAAGAGAAAAATCAATCGGCTTACATAGCTTCTGAATATTCGTACAGTAATTCTTATTTTGATAACCCACAAAACTTTAAACGATTCAACGTAATTGGAAAGTACCACGGTCATATTTCTCCCAGTACCAATTTGACGTTTACCAGTTCAACTTTTTGGAGTAAATGGAATCACTCAGGGCAAATCCCAGACCGTTCAGTGGCGGATGGCACTACTGGTTTTTTCGGTTCGATAGACCCTACCGAAGGTGGCGAAACCAGCAGAACTAACGTGAATGTACAATTAGTAACCGTTACGCCTCAAAATCATATCATCAAAAATCAGGTATTTTACAGTAATTATAATTTTGAATTGTACTCCAACTTTACTTTTTTCAAAGAAGATAGTATCAACGGGGACCAAATTCGGCAAAAAGAAGCCAGAAACCTGTTTGGTTATAATGGGAGTTATTCCATCAACCATGCCGTAGGAAAGAGCGACTGGACTACCACTTTTGGGGTGCAGTATCGTCAGGATATTACCACTGGAACAGAGCTATCCAGAACCAAAGACCGAAGTATCGTTATCACTCCGCTGAAATTAGGTAATATTAATGAAATAAATGCGGCTTTTTATGTGGATGAATCTATCAAGTTTTCAGAAAAATTTACATTGAATGCAGGCGTAAGATTTGATTATTTCCACAATCGTTACGAAGATTTACTCCTCAACACCAATCAGAATATCGGAACGGCTCAAGCCAGTATCATCTCTCCGAAGTTAAATCTTTATTACACGCTCAACCCCAAATTACAACTATACTTAAACACAGGTAAAGGTTTTCATTCAAATGATACCAGAGTTGTTGTTCCACAGGACGGGCTTCAAATTTTACCCGCTACTTATGGCTCAGATTTAGGGATTATTTACAAACCTTTTCCCAAGCTGTTAGTAAATGCTGCCACTTGGTATCTGTGGTCGGAACAAGAATTTGTTTACGTGGGTGATGAAGGTGTAGTAGAACCCAACGGGCGTTCACGTAGGTACGGTTTAGATTTATCCGTAAGGTATCAACTCACCAAGTCGCTTTACGCAGATATTGACTTAAACACCGCAACGCCTCGGGCAGTAGATGCGGAAACGGGGAAAAATTTTTTACCACTTGCTCCAGTATTTACCACCGTAGGTGGACTTTCTTGGCAAAATGCTATGGGTTTTAGTGGCTCATTACGTTATCGTTATATCTCAGACCGTCCCGCCAACGAGGATAATTCCATCGTAGCAAAAGGCTATTTCGTGAATGATTTACAAATGAATTACACTAAAAACCATTACAGTTTGGGGTTATCGATTCAAAACCTATTTAATGTTCGCTGGAAAGAGACACAATTTAATACCGAAAGTAGGTTGAAAGGAGAAGCAGAACCAGTAGAGGAAATTCATTTCACACCAGGAACTCCATTTTTTGCGAGACTGAGTTTAGCCATTAGTTTTTAATTGCTCCATGAAGTAACCCTTTCTCTGTAAATTGTTAATCCCACAAAACGGAAGTCATATCGACTTCCGTTTTGTTTTGAAAAAGCTATCGTAATTAGGTTAGAAAGGCATTAAAATTGCTTTATTTTCTAAACATTTTATAAATACAAACCTTTTAAGATTGTAAAACTGTGGACTGATACGATTGGATTTTGTACTTTTGCGTAAAATTACCCTATCTGAGCGTCATTCTTTATATTGTACAATTGTTTCTAAGTAAATTAAATATTTTTGTTTTCCCTAAATTAGAAAAATTCTAAATAGTTCCTTCCGCAAAGAATTTTAATAAAAATGAACAAAAATTTAATTGGTTGGTAATTATTCCAATAGTACTTTTGTAACCCGAAAAAGTGTAAAATTTGAGTTTTTAACAGTAAAACTTTATTTACTTAGTTGAGTACAAAACCAAATTTTATGTATTTTTAGTATTTAATTAGCGTATTTTTATATAAATGTTCTGTAATAAAACGATTATGATAACCATGAAACGTTTGAAAATAGTTGCTTTAACTGCGGTATTGAGCTTTGTTGCTTCCGTTGTTAGTGTAAAAGCACAAGATGCCGCCGAAGGTGAGCAAATTTTCAAAAATAACTGTGCGGCTTGTCACGCAACTTCTGATGAAGTTCTTGTAGGACCAGGACTTAAAGGAATTAGTGGAAGAAGACCAATAGATTGGATTGTAAAGTGGGTTCATAACCCGCAAGCGGTTATCGCTTCTGGTGATAAATACGCAGTTGATTTGTACAATAAGTACAACAAAGCACAAATGACTGCTTATCCGAACCTTTCGGAAGCTCAAATCAAGGGTGTAATTGCTTATATTGATGCTCAAGCAGCACCAGTAGCGGCAGCAGCAACTGGAGCAGCCCCAGCGACTGGAGCAGCCCCAGCAGAAGGTTCTTCAAACGGAGGTATGATGCAATATATTATGATTGCATTGTTGTTAGTGATGGTATTAGTATTAGTTGCCTTGTTATCAATCGTTTCAAGTCTTTCAAAATTAGCTAATGTTTCTCCTGATTCTCCAGAAGCACAACAAATTCCATTGTTTCAAAGAATTGCTGAAAATGGGAAAAAGATAGCTACTAATAGTGCCTTTAAAACTGGAGCTGCTTTATTAATTACCTTATTAATTGGTAAAGCTACCATTGATGCTGCTTACGGAGTGGGTATTCACCAAGGTTACGCTCCAGAGCAACCCATTCAATTCTCTCACAAACTTCACGCAGGTCAATACCAAATCAATTGTAATTACTGCCACACAGGCGTTTACAAAGGAAAAGGAGCAAATATTCCTTCAGCGAATATCTGTATGAACTGCCACAATGCCATCAAGCGTGAATCTCCTGAAATTCAAAAAATCTATCGTTCACTTGAAAAAGATGAGCCAATCCAGTGGGTAAGAGTACACAATTTGCCAGATTTAGCGTATTTCAACCACGCACAACACACTAATGTTGGTGGTTTAGAATGTACAAACTGCCACGGAGAGATTGCTAAAATGGAAGTTGTTCAACAACGTTCTACTTTAACAATGGGATGGTGTATAGATTGTCACAGAAAGACCGACGTAAATGCAAAAGGAAATGCTTATTACGATAAATTGGTTGAGTTACACAATAAAGACCATAAAGAAACCTTGAAGGTGCAAAATATTGGAGGTTTAGAGTGTTCAAAGTGCCACTATTAGAAATTAGTTAATGGTTATTGGGTATCAGCAAAATTGATTTCCAAAACAAAAAACTTAAATTAAGACATTAAAAAAAGCCAAAAGCCGACAGCTAATAGCCGACAGCCAAAAGCCAATCATATTACAAATATGGAAAATAATACAAAGCGGTATTGGAGAGGAATTGAGGAATTAACAAACAATGCAGAGTTTGTAAAATATGCACATCGTGAATTTGGCGATGCTCCTTCCACAAATGAGAAAGGAGAAGCATTAATTGATGGAACAAATACTGTTCGTCGTGACTTCTTGAAAGTATTAGGCTTTGGAGTATCAGCGGTTGCTTTAGCAGCTTGCGAAGCTCCAGTTAAAAAAGCTATTCCATACTTGAATAAGCCCGAGGATGTAGAACCAACTATTGCTAATTGGTATGCCTCTACTTTTGTTGATGGCGGAGATTATGCTTCAGTGTTGGTTAAAACTCGTGAAGGTCGTCCTATCAAGATAGAAGGAAACAAAGCCTCATCAGTAAGCAAAGGAGCATTGTCTGCCAGAGTTCAAGCCTCAGTATTGAGTTTGTATGATAATGAAAAATTAAAAGGTGCAACTATTGCTGGAAAAGCATCTGATTGGGCTACTGCCGATAAAGAAATTATTGCAGAATTAGGTAAAGTAGCGGCTCGTGGCGGTCAAATCAGAATTGTTTCTAACACAATTTTATCACCAACTACCAAGAGAGTAATTGGTGAATTTGTAGCTAAATATCCAACGGCTAAATTGGTAACCTATGATGCTAATTCTGCATCAGGTTTAGTACAAGCTAATGGTGGTGTTTTACCAAGTTTTGATTTCAGTAAAGCAAAAACAATCGTTTCTGTAGGGGCTGATTTCTTAGGTACTTGGGTTTCTCCTTCTGAATTTGCTGGTCAATGGGCTAAAACTCGTAGAGTATCATCAGCCGAAGGTGGTAATAAAGAAATGTCTCGTCACTACCAGTTTGAGACCATTATGTCTAACACTGGTGCTAATGCAGACTACCGTTCAACTTATAAACCCTCTCAAGAAGGCTTAGTAGTGACGGCTCTTTACAATGCAGTAGCTGCTAAGGCAGGAGGAGCATCCATTGCTGCCCCAGCCGTGAAAGTAGAATATTTAGAGAAAGCTGCAGCAGACTTAGTGGCTACAAAAGGAGCTTCTTTAGTAGTATCAGGGTCAAATGACCCAGCGGTTCAAACAGTTGTGGTAGCTATTAATGCCATGTTGGGAGCTTATGGTACAACTATTGATGCGGGCAATCCAGTAAATTATCGTCAGGGTTCAGACTCAGAAATGAATACATTCATCAATGAAGCCAAAGCTGGACAAATTGGAGCGGTAATTTTCTACAATGCAAACCCTGTTTACAACCACCCACGTGGAGCCGAGTTAGCAGAAGCATTATCAAAAATTGGTTTAACGATTTCAACAAATGACCGTGCTGATGAAACAGGGTCACTTTGTAAGTATAATACTCCTGATTCACACTATTTAGAATCATGGAATGATGCAGAACCTAAAAGAGGTCACTACTCATTTTCACAACCAACCATTTCAACTATTTTCAAGACTCGCCAAGCACAATCAAGTTTCTTGACTTGGGCAGGATTGAATGGTGATTACGCTACTTATCTTGAGAATGCGTGGTCAGCTACTTTGGGTGGAAAAACAGGGTGGTCGAAAGCGTTGCATGATGGTATCTATGAGCCAGGAGCAGGTGCTGCTTTTAATGTGCCTCAAACTGGATTAGCCGATGCGGTTGCTTCAATCAGCAAAAATTATAAAGCTAATTCAGATAAGTTAGAATTAGCTGTTTACGAAAAAGTAACAATGGGAACGGGTTCTCAAGCCAATAACCCTTGGTTACAAGAATGTCCAGAGCCAGTTTCAAAAGCCTGTTGGGGAAATTATGCAACGGTTTCCTTGGCTACCGCTAAAAAATTAGGATTAGACCAAGAAGTAGAATTGGATACGCTGGAAGTGGAAGTAAGTGTGAATGGTAAAACTGTAAAACTACCTTTCATTGTACAGCCAGGACAAGCCAATGATACAGTAGCTATCGCAATTGGTTACGGACGTACCAAAGCAGGTAAGTCTGCTAATGAGGTAGGTGTGAATGCTTATCCATTGACATCCGTTATTAACGGAAATATTGCTTTCTCAAACACAGGTGATGTACAGTTAAAAGCTACGGGTGAAAGTGCTAAAATAGCTCGTACACAAACGCACAACACAGTGATGGCTCGTGAGGCGGTTGTTCAAGAAACTGTGTTAAGTGCTTACAAAAAGAATGTAGAAGCAGGACGTTTCAAACCAACTATTTCAACGGCTGAAGGTAAAAAACCATCAGGTGAAATATCGCTTTGGAACGGTCATAAGTATAACAACCATGCATGGGGAATGGTCATCGACTTGAACACTTGTACGGGCTGTTCTGCTTGTGTAGTTTCTTGTAATGCTGAAAATAACATTGCTGTTGTGGGTCGTCAAGAAGTAATTAACCGTCGTGAAATGCACTGGATGCGTATTGACCGTTATTATTCTTCCGATGCTAATGTTGAAGATGTGAAAGGGTTAGAATATGCTTCGGAAAATCCTGAGGTGGTATTCCAACCAATGCTTTGCCAACACTGTAATAATGCTCCTTGTGAAACGGTTTGTCCAGTGTTAGCAACCACTCACTCTTCGGAAGGATTGAACCAAATGACTTACAACCGTTGTATTGGTACTCGTTACTGTGCAAACAACTGTCCATACAAAGTTCGTCGTTTCAACTGGTTCCGTTATTATCAAACAGATGAATATGATTTCCAATTCAATAACGATTTAGGTCGTATGGTAATTAACCCTGATGTAACAGTTCGTTCACGTGGGGTAATGGAAAAATGTTCAATGTGCGTTCAACGTATTCAAGCGGGTAAATTAGAAGCGAAGAAGGAGAAAAGAAGACCAAAAGATGGTGAGATTCAAGTAGCTTGTGCTCAGTCATGTCCTACAAATGCCATTACTTTCGGAGATATGAACGACGAGACATCTGAAATCTCTAAATTATTGGCTGTAGAACACAAAGGACGTGCATTTGGTGTAATCGAAGAAACTAATGTGAAACCTAATATTTCATATTTGGTGAAGATTCGTAACAAAGAAGAAAAAGTAGAGAAAAAAGGGGCTGAAGCACACGCAGAACCTCATCACTCATAAGAAATTGTAATGTTCAATGAACAACGTTTAATAAACAATACCCAAGTTTGGATTCAGTTTTTTTCACTCGAGGATTTAATATTGAATGTTGATAATTGAAAATTTAAAATAATTTTAGTTTAAAATTTTCAAAATTTAAAAATATGTCGCACGTAGTATCACCCATAAGAGAAACCCTTGTCTCAGGCGGTAAATCTTATCACGACGTTACAAATGATGTTTGTAAGCAAGTAGAAGGCGAACCTACCAAAGAGTGGAAAATCGCTTTTGGTGTATCTTGCTTGGTATTCGCTTATGGAGCTTATTGTTTAGGCTACACATGGTGGCAGGGAATTGGAGTATGGGGCTTAAATAAAACCGTAGGTTGGGCATGGGATATTACCAACTTCGTATGGTGGGTAGGTATCGGTCACGCTGGTACGCTTATTTCTGCCGTACTATTATTGTTCCGTCAGAAATGGAGAACATCAATCAACCGTTCTGCTGAGGCGATGACTATTTTTGCTGTATTGTGTGCGGCATCATTTATCTTGGCTCACATGGGTCGTCCATGGTTATTTCATTGGGCATTACCACTTCCCAATACATTTGGTTCATTGTGGGTAAACTTTAACTCTCCATTGGTTTGGGACGTTTTCGCTATCTCTACATACCTTTCTGTATCATTAGTATTCTGGTACATGGGTCTTGTGCCAGATTTAGCTACTATCCGTGACAGAGCTCAAACTAAAGCCTCAAAATTTTGGTATGGTGCATTTAGTTTAGGTTGGACTGGTTCTGCTAAAACATGGGCTCGTTACGAATACGTTTCTTTGATTTTAGCTGGTATTTCCACTCCACTGGTACTTTCAGTACACACTATCGTATCAATGGACTTTGCTACTTCGGTAATTCCAGGATGGCACACTACTATCTTCCCTCCGTATTTCGTAGCAGGAGCAATTTTCTCAGGTTTTGCTATGGTGCAAAGTCTTTTATTGATTACTCGTGTGGTGTTTAAATTAGAAGATTATATTACAATCGAACACATTGAAATGATGAATATCATCATTACCGTAACGGGTTCAATTGTAGGTATTGCTTACTTAACAGAGTTTTTCATTGCTTGGTACTCAGGAGTAGAATATGAATCTTACTGTTTCATCAACCGTGCGACGGGTCCTTATTGGTGGGCATATTGGATGATGATGACTTGTAATGTTATTTCTCCACAATTATTCTGGTTTAAGAAGATTCGTCAGAGCATTTTAGTTTCTTTTATCCTTTCTGTGATTGTAAACGTAGGTATGTGGTTCGAGCGTTTCGTAATTATTGTTTCTTCATTGCACCGTGATTATATTCCTTCATCTTGGGCGATGTTCTCGCCAACGATGTATGACATTGGTGATTATATTTTCTCTTTCGGTTTATTCTTTACGTTGTTCTTCTTGTTTGCTAAGTTTTTACCTGTAATTAATATGTTTGAGGTGAAATCAGTAATGAAAGGTGTTTCTACTAATTATCCTTACAAGAAGAAATCATCAGGCGAAAAATCAAAAGAGACAGTTCATTAATAGCTCTTGGCTGTCGGTTATCAGCTGTCAGCTCTCAAATTCGATAAGTATTAGTAAAATCAAAATCTTTGTAAAGTTTAATTTTTAGAATTAGCAATACAAAAGCCGAAAGCCAAAGGCTAAAGGCTAAAAGCCAATAAAACAATGGATTCAACAGAAAGATATTTAGTAGGAGTTTACGACGATGATGAGGAAGTATTACACGCTGTAACCGAAGTGAAAAGTAACGGCGTAAAGATAGAAGAAGTTTATACTCCATTTCCAATTCACGGACTTGATGTAGCCATCGGTCATCCACGTACACGCATACCAATAGCGGCATTTTTATTTGGGTGTTTGGGTTTAGTGTGTATTTTTTCCCTGATAAACTATACAATGGTTTTTGATTGGCCCATGATTATTGGTGGTAAAGATTTTTTCGCATTGCCTGACTGGATTCCTGTTTCATTCGAGGGTACTGTTTTGTTTACTGCTTTTGGAATGGTTGGTACTTTTTTGGTTTCAAATAGTTTATGGCCAGGAAAACAACCAAGAACATTCGATTTGAGAAGTACCGATGACAAGTTTATTATGGCAATTAATATGTCAAATAACAAAAAATCGGAAGCAGAGATTGAATCTATCTTAAGAGCTTCAGGAGCTGTTGAAGTAAATGTTAAACAATTTTAGTTTGAAGTTTAAAACTCGTTTGGAAATTTTCAACCTTACGAAATAAGACTTAAAAACTTATGACTAACAATAAAATTATGTTTACCAATAAAACAAAAAGTCTTTTCTTATCAAGCGTTGTTGTATTATCAATGGCATCTTGCGGAGACAAACATAATGACCCTGGTACTGAATTTGCAGCCAATATGTATCATTCAGTGGGTTACGAACCACTTTCACAAACAGAAGGAGATACTAATCACATCAACCCTTATGGTATGAATATGCGTTTGCCCGTGAAAGGAACTGTACCACGTCAGTATTACGAACAAGCTATCAAGAAAGACTCCATTGATGGCGATTTGTTGCAAATGGATTTAGTAGCTCGTAATATCAAGTCAGGAGATATGGCATCTTCAGAAGCATTGTTAACTAATCCTTTTGAACCAACCGAAGCCAATATTGAGGCAGGTAAATTGCAATACGAAAGATATTGTATTCACTGTCATGGAGAAGCGGGTAAAGGAGATGGTGCAGTAGCCAAAATATATAAAGGGGTTCCTGTATATTCATCTGATGCACTAAAGAACTTAAATGATGGACACATTTATCATACAATTACACACGGTAAAGGACGTATGTGGGCTCATGGTTCACAGATTTCATCTGCAGACCGTTGGAAAATTGTATTGTATGTTCATCAATTACAACAAGCACCTTAGTTTAGAATTTGAATACTTGGTGATTGATTTATATACCAATTTTCAAAAATAAATAGGTTTTGAAAATCACGTCAATTAATAGACAATTTTCAAATTAGCACATTTTCAAATTTTCAAATAAACGTATTACCAAATTATACAATGGCGGGACATTCACATTTTTCCCCATCTAATGTCGAAGAACATTTTGAGTTCACGGCAGAAGGTCGCAAAAGAGTTATCTATGCTTTTATTGCAGGAGTAGTAGCACTCATTGTTGGAATCTTTTTGTTATCTCGTGGAGAACATGACGCAGCTCATGCGGTAGCAGAACATGGTGCCGAACATGGCGAACATTTATCTGGTGGTGCTGCCGCTCATCATGGTGGCTATGACTGGACAAACCGTATTTGGGCTAATCTTTGGCTAAATGGCGTGTTTTTCACAGGTATTGCTGTCATCGGAATGTTTTTCGTTTCTATTCAATATTTAGCAAAAGCAGGTTGGTCATCAGTTGTGAAGCGTATTCCAGAGGCATTTCCAATATTTTTATATGTAACATTTCCGATTTTGTTATTAACATTTTTATTTAAAGGTGATGTTATTTTTCACTGGATGCACCATGGAATTACAGACCCTTCAAGTGAGCATTATGATAAAATCATCGCTGGAAAATCTGGTTACTTAAACCAACCATTCTTTTTGATTCGCATGGTTGCTTTCTTTGTACTTTGGATAGTGCTTTGGAGGTGGTTACGTAAAAAATCCTTAGAGGAAGATTTGAATGGAGGAACAGAGAACTTCTACTCAATGGTTAAAATCGCAACTGGTTTCATCGTGTTGATGGGTATTTCAAGTTCAATGTCTGCATGGGACTGGGTGATGTCAATTGACACGCACTGGTTTTCTACGATGTTTGGCTGGTATATGTTCTCTTCTTGGCATGTAACGGGCTTAGCAACCATTACATTAACCGTATTGTTATTGAAAGATAAAGGTTATATGCAATATGTGAACTTTAACCACTTGCATGATTTAGGAAAGTTTATGTTTGCATTCTCTATTTTCTGGACTTACGTTTGGTTTGCACAATTTTTGTTGATTTACTATGCTAACTTCCCAGAAGAGACCATTTATTTCTTAGAACGTTGGGAAGGACATAACAAAATTTACAAGGCGACTGAGATTTTAAATGTATTCTTTAACTTCTTCTTTCCATTCTTAATAATGATGACCCGTGATGCTAAACGTACCCCAATTTTCTTGAAAATCTGTTGTGCGTTCATCATTGTTGGACATTATTTAGATTTTTACCAAATGATTATGCCTGGAACAGTAGGACCGCACGGAGGATACGGCTTAGTAGAATTTGGAATGGTAACCGTATTTGCTTCGGCATTTATCTACTTAGTTTCTAATGAATTAACAAAAGCTTCTTTGGTGGCTAAAAACCACCCATTCTTAGAAGAAGCACTTCATCACGATATTTAGTAGATAATTGGTTGTCTATTGACAACCAATTATTTTCTGTAAAAAAACGATTTCGTAAAACATTTTTATTGAACATTTTTTTATAGATAAACAGAGAAATTTAAACTCACAATCCGATTTCGATTAAATTGTGAGTTAGTGAAAAGAAAGAATTTATAACCAAAAATTAGCTAATAAAATGACATATTTAATAGGTCTTTTGTCGGTAGTATTCTTGATATTGGCAATTATGATTGTCAATAAGAGTATGGCTCTTTCAAAAGGTATTCAAGGAAAAGAAGAAAACCAAGACATACCTTTAGATGGAGCAAACAATCTGAATGCAATCGGTTTCATTGTATTTTTAGTTTTGGGGTCAATTGGAGCAGCTTGGTCTTTTCTATATTCGAAGCCTGATTTACTTCCTGTAGCTGCTTCCGAACATGGTCTCATCACGGATAGAATGTTTTGGATTTCAATGGGAGTTATTACGTTCGCTTTCTTTGTGACGAATGCCCTTTTGTTCATATTCCCATTTTTGTACCGTTATAAGAAAGGGAACATTGCTACTTTCTATCCAGTAAATCACAAATTAGAATTAATTTGGACGGTCATTCCTGCTATTGTAATGGCGGTATTAGTATTCACTGGATGGAGAACATGGAGAGATATTACAGCTCAAGCACCCGATAACGCTGTGGTTATTGAAGTAACTGGTCACCAATTTGGTTGGTATGTTCGTTACTCAGGAAACGACGACAACAAATTAGGAAATAACAATTATAAGTTAATTGATGCAACTAATTCATTGGGTATAGACTTTACAGATGATAAGTCATTCGATGATTTCACTGCTAATGAAATGCACTTGCCCAAAGGTGTTCCAGTTTTATTGAAAATTAAGGCTCAAGATGTACTTCACTCAGTATATCTGCCTTATCAACGAGTTAAAATGGATGCTGTTCCGGGAATGCCCACTAAGTTTTGGTTTGTACCAAATATGTCAACGGATGAAATGCGTTACAAAACAGGTAATTCAGATTTTAATTATAAGTTAAACTGTACAGAAATTTGTGGACGTGGTCACTTTGGTATGGCAATCACAGTTTTTGTGGATGAACCAGAGGAATACGCTGCTTGGTGTAAGCAACAAAAGCCTTTTCTTACTCAGAATCCTGACTATTTAACAAAAGTACCAGAGAAGTTTAAAGCTAAAGCTCAAAAGTATATTGAAGCTCCAGCGGCAACTTCTGATAGTACACAGGCAAGTGCTGCAACTCCAGCAGCGGCAACTTCATTGAGATAATTTTTAGATTTATAAAGTATAAATAATCATATATTATGGCAACTGCAACACTACACGCAACAGACACTCAAGCCCATGGACATGATCACGAGCATGAGCATCACGAGTTGGGATTCGTGCAGAAGTATATCTTCTCTGAAGACCACAAGACCATTGCAAAGCAGTATTTAATTTCAGGTATCATCTGGGCTTTTTTCGGAGGTGCCATGTCAATTATATTCCGTTTGCAATTAGGGTTTCCTGATATGGATTTAACTTGGTTAAAACCTGTCTTGGGACAATGGATTGTAGATGGTAAGTTAGAAAAAGAGTTTTATTTAGCTCTTGTGACAATGCACGGAACAGTAATGGTATTCTTTGTATTGACAGCAGGACTTTCAGGAACATTCTCCAATTTCTTGATTCCACTACAAATTGGGGCAAGAGATATGGCTTCTGGATTTATCAATATGCTCTCTTATTGGTTCTTCTTTGCGGCTTCAGTAATCATGTTTGCTTCTTTGTTCATTGAAACGGGTCCTGCATCTGGAGGATGGGTAATTTATCCACCACTA
>JALONS010000171.1 GCA_025454855.1 Arcicella sp. | reverse complement strand
AAGGTTCATTGAAATAAGGTTGAAAGCCCAAAAAATTAGCATACCATTCGGTTGCTTTTTCAATATCCGAAACTCTGTAAATGGTTGTTCTTAGTCCTAAAAGTTGCATTTTATGATTGATTATTTTTCAAATCAAATATACGGTTTTATACAGTTAAAATCCCTTTGCTGTGAATATTCCGTTGGTCTTACGAGTTTTTTTTCGTAAAATTGTTCTAATTAAAAAAGATAGATTGAGAAAACGATTCTGTGATTTACCCTAAATCGAAAATCGAAAATCGAAAATCGAAAATCAGTTTATGACTTCACGAGAAAAAATAAAATTAGTTTTTGAAGAAATGGGGAAAGTGGTGGTTGGTCATGAGAAATTGACAAATCGCTTATTGATTGGACTTTTTACGGGCGGACACGTACTCTTGGAGGGTGTCCCCGGACTGGCGAAGACTTTGGCTATCAACACTTTATCAAAAATTCTTGACCTTCAATTTCATCGTATTCAATTTACCCCCGATTTATTACCCGCCGATTTAATCGGTACAATGATTTACAGTAGAAAATTGGATGATTTTGAAGTAAAAAAAGGACCTATTTTTGCCAACATCATTCTTGCCGATGAAATCAATAGAGCCCCAGCTAAAGTACAGTCTGCTTTGTTGGAATCGATGCAGGAAAAACAAGTAACCATTGGTGATGAAACGTATCCGTTAGATAAACCATTTTTGGTTTTGGCAACCCAAAACCCCGTAGAACAGGAAGGTACATTTCCATTACCCGAAGCTCAGGTGGATAGATTTATGCTGAAAGTGTTCGTGGATTATTTGAATAAAGAGCAGGAATTGGAGGTAATGCGTAAGATGTCGAACATGGAATTTAATTATCATCCCAAAGCTATTCTGAACAAAGAAGATATTTTTACGATTCGGAAGGAAATTAACAATATCACTATTTCTGAAACTTTAGAAAAATACATCATTGAATTGATTTTTGCCTCTCGCAAACCCAACGATTACGGACTTCGTGAGGAGGCTCGTTATGTACAGTTTGGGGCATCACCTCGGGCGAGTATCAACATGAATTTGGCTTCAAAAGTGCTTGCCTACCTTGACGGCAGAGATTACGTGTTACCAGAAGATATAAAAGAAATTGCTCCCGATGTATTGAATCACCGTATCATGCTCAATTATGAAGCCGAAGCCGACGGGGTAACTACGATGCAGGTCATTGATATGATTTTGCGGAAAGTAGCGATTGGACGGTAATGTCGATGCTTGATTTTCGATGCTCGATGTTCCGTAAAACAAACATCGAGCATCGAATGACAAACATCGAATCAGAACGCTAACATTTTCACGGCAGTTATGGCGGCTTCATCGCCTTTGTTACCGTGTTTTCCACCCGCACGGTCGAGGGCTTGTTGCTCGGTATTAGGCGTTAATACACCAAAAATAACAGGTTTGTCGTATTTCAAACTCACATTGGTAAGCCCTTGAGCCACAGCGTGATTAATGTAGTCATTGTGCTTGGTTTCACCCTGAATCACACACCCGATACAGATAACGGCATCAATGTCATTTTTCTGTGCCATCTTCTGAGCCGCAAAGGTTAATTCATAACTTCCCGGAACATTTACCCTAACGATATTTTCTGGTTTTGCTCCGTACTCCAACAACGTTTTGTTAGCTCCCCGTGCCAACGCCTCGGTTACTTCTTCGTTCCATTCGGCAACTACCAAAGCAAAGCGTTTTTGGGTAATATCGGGCAGGTTATCGGTAGAAAAAATACTTAAATTTTTATGGGCTGAAGACATAATTTATGAATGATTGGGTTTGTATTTCACAAAGCCGAATAAATGTAAAAATATGGCTCTGGAAATTCTGAAATTAAAAGGCACAATTGCCAATGACAAAATGGTTATCGGAACGATGTAATACATGATGGGAGGGTCATTGAAGATATAAAAAACGCTAACTCCTAAAACCACCAACAAAGCTACGGTATTGGCATAACTTACAAACATAGCACCGTACCAAAAACCTGGTTCAACTTCAAATTTCAAACCGCAAACAGGGCAATTTTCGTGCATTTCCGAAAATTTATCTACTCGCCAAAAGGGGTACTTAAACATTTTTCCCTCTCTACATTGGGGGCATCGTGCTTCTCCCATGGCTTGAAATTTGGAGCGTTTTACATCCAATCGGATTTTACTCATTTCTCCTTCCATTGCATTTCTATTTAATTATATTGAAACATTGTCTTAAAGTCTGATGTGAATACAATCCTAAATTTACAGGGTATTCTTAATCATTTTATGATAATGTCATATTACAGCTGGTATTATTATTTTTTAGGTTATGTTTTAAGCCAGTCACTTTGTGGTTTTACAATTAGTCTGGCATTGTTGTAAGCCATTTTCAATGTCAAACAAGTCCTTGCAGTATATGTTGTGTCGTTCAATTTATGAATAACTAATGCTAAATCAGGGTTGGGAGAACCTGATGTCAAACAAAGAGGTAATAAGAGTTGAATTTTATTGTCGTAGTACTGAGGAACTGCAATTTTGTAATTAGTTCTAACTTTTTTCTTTACCTCATCAATTGCCCCTATCAGTTGTCTTCTTAATTCTGCATCGTCTGCTCCTTGTAAATGAGTAGGAAAACGTGCTAAATTATCACCAATTATATGGTCTAAATCTGGAATTAAGTCACACTTTGGGTTGAAAATTAATAGTTCTGGTTTGTCGAAAAAGTCTGCCACATCAGGTATTGAATTAGAAAAATGTCTAAGCAAATTATTATCACTTTTTTTCAAAAAAGCTTTGAAACAAAAAGGTGTTGTAAAGCCAGGTCTTGGATTTTTATATTCCTCAAAATAAGCGAAAATATCTTCTAAGTTTTCGGTGACAAGTCCAGTGTTAAAACAAGCAAATTTGTTATCATTAGTAAATTTAACTTTCTTCTCTTGAAGAAGTTTCCTAAATGTGAACTCCAAATAGTTTTTCAAAATGCTATAACTTTTTGCTGTATTGTCAGAAAAATCCCATTCTTCTTTAGCTGCAAGGTTCTCTGCTAAAAAAGCAATAGCATTTTCATAATTTGGAATTACTGCGAACTTAAAAAGTTCTGAATTAAAGGTAGTCTTTGCCATATTAATTTATCTTTTAGTTGAACTATATATAAAAAATAAGAGCC
Organism: Arcicella sp.; assembly: GCA_025454855.1. Lineage (GTDB taxonomy): Bacteria > Bacteroidota > Bacteroidia > Cytophagales > Spirosomataceae > Arcicella. The sequence continues at coordinate 12,962 of JALONS010000171.1, read as the reverse complement.
ATCAACTTTATCAGGATGGCTCTCTATATATTTTTTTGTTTTTATCTAAGTTTTTGCAGTTAGACCTGCAACCATCTATATATAACAATAGATCACAAATATATCAAATATTTTTGTAAAGTTAAAGCATTTTACACTCTTTTTATATTTGGATATTCTGTTAACATTTTTATAATGCCAAATGTAACTTATATGTTAGTTTTATTAGTACAATGTTTTATAGAAATGTTGTAACTATTTCGTTGGTGGCTTTTGGCGATTGGCTTTTACTTTTTTAGCGTATAATCACAAATTTTTTTGCCAATCGCTAAAAGCCAACTGCCAAATAATTACGAAAAGTTATCACCTTGGTTGCTCTGGAAAGCATCTAAGATTAATCCCTATTCTCTATTTTATTCAAATCTACTTTTTCTTTTTTCTTCCCGAGGGTATTAATCCAAGCAGCAATTTTGAGTACATCGGCTTTGGGGACGTGGCTCATAGGTGCCATTTCGGTTGCGTAGTCAGGCCAGTTTTCGGGTTCTGGTTTATAGACTAATTCCAAGATTTTTTCATTGGAATAATTGCGTTTGGCAATATCTGTATAAGAAGGACCCACTACACGGGTGTTTTCTGCGTGGCAAGCTAAACAAGTATGTTTTTTCAACAATACCATTACCTCTTTGGTATTTACTATGCCTTCTTTGATATTGGTTACGGCTCCTGTTTTCTCTTTTTTAGCGGGTATTTTCACCTCCTTTGTGGGCGTAGGAGTAACAGTGCGAGTGGGTATTTTTGCCAAATCTCCCGTCGGAATTTCATTCAATGTATAGTAACTCACATCGTGCAATAGTGGCTGTCCTTCATCATTTTGAATACCCGATGCCATCACTTGGTGAATATACCCTTGACGAATATTCCCTAATACCAAACGTACTTTCATACGGTCTTCGGAAACAATAACTCCTTTGAGTGGCGTATCTTCTTTGTTAATAATGGGGCTTCCGTATTGATGTTGATATTTATAGATAAAACTATTGAGTTCGTAACTACTGAAATTCTCAGCCGTTGAGCGATTTACGGGTTGGGTAAATTCTATCTCAAAACCATCGGGGCGAGCAGATACCGTTTTCATTTCAAAAGGTACTCTACCGTTCCAAACTAAGCGTTGGAGTCCGAAAAGATCTTTACCCGTAGCTCCCCAGCCCCGAGAAGTCTGCCCCACAAACATAGAACCATCATTGCCCCATCTTGCCCGAAGCGTACCCGACTGAAAGCCCTCACGGAACGGATAACAAGCTCCTTGATACTTCCCGTTCACTTTCTCTAAGGTCATTCGCATGGCTTTTGATTGCCCCTGGTCATATACAAAATACTGCCCTGTGAAAGGACCAAATTTTCCGCCTGTTTCATCCTCAATCATATCGGCAGTTGAAATACCCATCAAAGCGTGTGGAAACCAAACTGCGGGTAATTTCAAAGATTTCATCTTTTTAGCAGCTTCAAACATGGGTTCGCCCGTGTCTGGAACATCCTTAACGGTGGTATATTTCAGCGGAGACTCGGGTTCTTTTGTCCACCAAAGCCCGCCTGCATTACCCGCAAAATCACCTTTCTCGAGGTGCGTGACACGTCCAGAACCTACCCAATCCCCTTGATTTTCACCATATAAAACATCACCGTTTGAATTTACCGTAAACCCTGCTGGCGAACGCAAACCCGTAGCGATAGGCTCAAGTGAACCGTCTTTTTTAATTTTAACTAACCAACCTCTCCATTTGGCTAATTTACCTTCGCCATAACCAACCCATGCCACATTGAAGGTAAGGTACATATCCCCATTTTTGTCAAAAACGGGTCCGTAAGAATATTCATGGTAATTACCCGATAAATCCCAATTAGCTACAGACTCGTACAAATCTGCCTTGCCGTCTGCGTCAGTATCAGTGAGTTTGGTGAGTTCTCCCCGCTGACAACAGTAAAAAGAACCATCTCGATACGCCAAACCAAGGGCTTCGTGCAGTCCACTGGCAAAAAGTGTGTAGTTGGGTTGTGTACCATTCAGTTGGTAGGGATTTTCAATTACCCAAACTTCTCCCCTGCGGGTACATACGCCCAAGCGTCCGTCGGGCATGGTAGCAACCCCACCAATTTCTAACTTGATATTATCGGGAATGGGTAGCGTTTTAATTTCGTAATAATCTTCTTCGCTGAGTTGCTTTGGCTTATTCTGAGCGAATGTCAGTTGCGATATTATTACAAATACAAAAATGATATATGGATATTTTTTCATGATTCTTTTTAAAGTTTATGAGTTTATGGTTTATGAGTTTAAAGATGTTTGACAAGATTTTTCCCTGTACGTATGAACTCTAACCTTATAAACTCTAAAAGATAAGATGATAAGAAACTTCTTTTAACCCGTTTAAGGGCATTAATAATTGTTTTTTACCGTTACTTTCACGCAGGATAATTTTATTGGTTTCCGTTGGAAAAACCTGCACATAATACTGTTGATTATCCACGGCATAACGATTGGTGGCAACTTCGTTTATATCCGTTCCTTCAGCGATGAGGGCGTATAAAGGCATATTCTGAGTAGATTGTCCTTCAAAACGAATATGGCGATTGACCCCATCGGCTTGGTCTAAAGGCGTTACAATATCTCTTACCTTCAAACCTTTATATTCATACATAAAGTCTGGATAGTTATAAGTGCCACTAAATGACCAGCGTTTTTCAAGTTTATAGCCTTTGTATTTCAAATCATTTTTACTGACTGAATCAGGAAATATCGTTTGATTACTTTCTAAATACGCCAACGGAAACTTCTCACTGGCTTTCACTACCACACCCATTGGGTCGGCTGTTTGGGGTTCGCCTCGGTCGTGCCACATTTGGGTTGCATCCAAAAACTTACCTCGCCAGCATTGCAAAAAACTACCTTGATTGAGGTCATACGAAAAATGAAGCCCCGTAGGCATTCCTGCACTGATTACGTGCGTTTTTTTCTTTTTCCCGTACATCAAAAAAGAACGTTGCAATACCACATCATCACTTGTTTTCAATTCTACTAAAGGTACGGGGTCTGGTTCGGGCAGAGAAGTTCTTTCGGTAAAAGCATCTTTCTCCGAAAGTGGTCTTTGAATAAATACTGCCAAACCATTTTTCCGCCACGTAAAATCTTTGGCGTAAACAATGGTGTAGGTGTGTTCTCCTTGGGTAAGTTGCTTAGATTTTTTTTGTTCTTCGTGTTGTAAATACCAGCCTTTTACAAGTGTATCGCCATCTATCGTTAAGGCACCCATACCGTTCCACATACTCGTGAAGGTGTATTCTCCCGTTTGAGGAACGTTAAAAGTACCTTGAAATTTGAGTAAAAAACCACTTTGTACACTTGCCAACTTTGCCGTAGGCTTTGGAATAATTCCTTTGGCTGCGGGTGTACTTTGTTTGGGGGTAAAGTTGGTTACGCCACCTTCGTAATGTTCGTAATTGGCAGGACTAAAAGTGATGTTTGACGGCTCGTAAACTTCGTAAATGAAGTTTTTGAAAGCAACCTGACCGTGGTCGCCCTGAATTCTGAATGGTGCTTTAGCCACTTCTCCAGCTATGCCTCCTCGTGTTACTCCTAATAGCTCAATATTCTCGTGTACTGTTACTCCGTTTAGTACTACTTTGTTGAAGCGAGCGTTGGTCAGTTTTTTACCAGTGGCATCAAATGTTGGAGCTTTGAAATCAATCTCTAAATGATTCCATAATCCTGGAGCTTTACAGGCGTTTTGGCGGGGTGGATGCCCCTCGTAGCCTTCATTTCCCTTGCCCCGAGCCTCATCCCAACGATGATAAATTGCTCCGCAGTCGCCATCATTAGGTGATTTTTTTAGCCACGAATCCAAAATTTGTACTGATGTCTCCGTGTTCCAAAACAGAATATAAATCATCTTCGGTTTGGTATTTTTTAGCATTTCTTTCGGTACATAATAATACGCCTTTACCAGCTTTGGTGGTTAGGTTGGTGGCATTGGCATTACCGACAACGCCTCCCTCTATCGTCCAGTTGGGGCTTGGTTTTTTGAAGGCACTCAAATCATTCAGCATAATTTCTGTTTGAGCAATTCCTGTCAAAGGCAACAGTAAAAACAACAGTATTCTAAGCATTTTTTTTGAATTTAGGGAGGGAAAATAAATGTAAATATAAGAAGGAAAACTTGACTTAAATATATTTATATTTTGTGGTAAACCAACATTGTATTGATGGTTATGGTTTAATTATTAGTATTGATTAATACAATAATCTCCTCCAAAAATATGCAAAAACTTACTAAACTTTTAAATGCCTCACACAATATTTTTCTTTCGGAGAAAACTAAAAAAAAGAGCGAAATACTTATTATAAAAATAGCCATCGTCAGCTTCGTTCTTCATTTATTATTGATAGTTTTGGTTGATTTCAAAGTTCTGCAAGTCAGTGATACCTCTGGACTACTCCAAAATCCAATTGTTACCATATACACACCGTTTTCATTTATCCTTATTTATGAAGTTTACTTATTGGTGTACTACTTACCAAAATCTATCAATAAATATATTGGAAAGCAGTACGAAATTGTTGCCCTAATCCTAATCAGACGTATTTTTAAGGATTTATCCAAAATACAATTTACGCCAGATTGGTTTGAAATTAAAGGAGATTTGCAGTTCACTTACGATATTGTTGCTACCATAATTTTATTTTATTTGATATTTTATTTTTATAAATTGAATGAAAGAAAAGATGAAAAACCTGTTCTCACACCCGAAATAGTAACTTTTATAGAAACCAAGAAAAACATTGCTACCGTTTTGGTTCCTGTCTTATTGATTTTAGCAACTTATAGTTTTACGAGTTGGATATACGAAAATTTTATTACGGTCAATAAAATCGTGGGAGCAATTAGGGATATTAACAAAATATTCTTCGATGAGTTTTTTACTATTTTAATCTTGACGGATGTTTTACTATTGCTAATTTCGTTTTTTCATACCGACCAATTTAGCAAAGTTATTCGAAATTCAGGTTTCATCATTTCCACTATTTTAATAAAGCTATCTTTCGGAGTAGATGGACTTTTAAATACGGTAATGACGGTTGTAGCGGTATTTATTGGAGTAATTATTTTGAGAATTCATAATCAATATGATAAGTTGGAGTAAAAAGGATGTAAGTAGGCGTTAGGATTTAGTTGTTGGTTATTCGTGCCTTAAAAAATAATTTTAAATTGTTTAAAATCAAGTATTTAACTATCTTGGGGTGTCTCTAAAATAACACAAATTATTGCTTAACGAGTATTTACTCAAAAATATGCAAACAACACACTACGACATCGCTATTATTGGGGCGGGTTTTGCGGGCTTAGGGATGGCAATTCGCCTGAAAAAAGCAGGTTATGATTCTTTTGTAGTTTTTGAAAGAGGTTCGGAGGTGGGTGGTACTTGGCGTGATAATACTTACCCTGGGTGTGGTTGTGACGTAGCATCGCATTTATATTCTTTTTCTTTTGAGCCTAACCCTAACTGGACTCGCAGGTTTTCAAAGCAGCCCGAGATTTTGGAATATCTCAAAGACTGTGTTCGTAAAAACCATCTTGAGCCACATTTGAGGCTTAATACAGAAGTTTTCAGTGCAATTTTTAATGAACAGGAGGGTTTTTACAGCGTTACGGATTCTACTGGCAATCAGATAACTGCCCGAATGATTGTGGCTGGCTTAGGTCCTTTGAATCGTCCTAAAATTCCCGATTTTAAGGGTATTGAACATTTTAAGGGTACTATTTTTCACTCTTCCCGTTGGAATCATGCGTATGACCTTACCAATAAACGAGTAGCCGTAATTGGTACGGGAGCAAGTGCCATTCAGTTTATTCCAGAAATTGCGGATAAGGTTCAGCAACTGTACGTTTTTCAGAGAACTGCTCCTTGGATAATTCCTAAACCCGATGGTGCGTTTTCAGGATTTGCAAAAACGGTTTTTCAGAAAATCCCATTTATCAGAAAGACATACCGTGAGATTTTATTCTGGATTAATGAATTTCTCGGGCTTAGTTTTATCGGTAATGAAACCATTAAGAAATTAGCACAATTTCAAGCTACGCTACATTTAAAAAATCAAGTGAAAGATGCCGTTTTGCGTGAGAAACTAATGCCTAATTACCGTATTGGATGCAAACGAGTTTTGGTGTCGGATAATTATTACCCCAGTATTCAAAAGCCTAATGTTGAATTGATTAAGGGTGAAGTGCAGGCATTTACGGATAGCGGAGTCATTGACAGTAGCGGTAATCAGTACGAGGTGGATACTGTGATTTTGGGTACGGGTTTTTACGCCGCTGAATATCCTCAGGAATTCACAAAAAATTATACTATTCAAGGATTAAATGGCAGAGAGCTACTGCAACAATGGGCTGAAAATGGGTTTGAGGCGTTCAGAGGAACTACGGTCAATGGCTTTCCCAATCTTTGCTTGATTTTGGGACCTAATACGGGTTTAGGACATAATTCGGTAGTTCATATCATGGAATCACAAATAAATTATATCATGGATTACTACGAACGAATAAGAAAAAATGGTGGGAAAACTTATTTTGACGTAAAGGACACCGCCCAAAAAACGTATAATCAACAAATTCAAGTGATGTTGAAAAAAACGGCTTGGACTTCGGGCTGTGCCAGTTGGTATATGAATTCGGCGGGTAAAAACACTACGATTTATCCCCGCCTCAATACCCGATTCCGTAAAGAAACACTCAGGGTAGATTGGGAAAATTATGAGCCAATAGTACCCCAATTGGTAGATTAAAGGGCGGTAAATATTCAGACTTATCTAAAAGTACTCGGTAAATCATTTCGGAACTATGGGCTTAGTAATCCAAAACCGCTTACAGGGTCTTCGACCGCTGTCATGGTTTTAATGTGTACCCTGACAGCGGTTGTTTTTTTAGAAAGATATGACTTGCACTAATAAGTACACAATTCAGCATTATTTATCCAGTACGTTGTTCAACTCTTAACTCATCTTCATTGTACCACTATCGTTTTTTTCTGTACAGTGTAGGCTGAAAAATATCCTAAAGCCCCTCCGATAATATTTGAATCAGGATTTGAAGGAGTAGTGCCTCCACCTGGGCCATTGCCCGCAATCTGAACAAGCGTAAATAAATAGTTATAAGTCGGTCGGTCAATTGTTCTCATTTCCAAAGTTAAAATATCACCCACTTTTATTTTGAAATCTCTACTAAAAATGGGTCTGCTATTGGGCTGACCGTTTTCAACATTGTCGTTGGCAACAATAATGGTATTATCTTTTCCAGATTTATCGGTAGATTGAATAAAACGATAATTATTACCCGTAGCGATGGGGTCAGTAAATTGCGGAAACACATTGTAAAGGTCCTCTTTTTCAGTAGGTGGGCGAAAAGTACTTTTCACCACTCTAATATCTTCCAACTTTACTAAGGCAGGCATCGTGCTTTGGGCGGTATAAGTTTTGCCCTCTGCACTAACGGTCATTGTGTAAATTCTTCCTGAAATACCTCTAAGTTTTGAAGTTTGGTAAACTCCTGCCGAGGTTTCAATTAGTTTTTCGGAGTTGCCTACATTATCAGAAATCGTTACGTTTGCACCTTTTATAGCTGGGTAATTATTGGATTCCGTAAAATTGACGGTTTTGGTAATTTTTACGGTGTAAGGCTCATTTTGGTCAGTGATTTCTCCTTCAATAACTACCTGTGCGTTAGTGGAATTAAGGTCTATGTCTATTTCTTTTTGGCATGATGTTAAACCCAAAACAGCCAAAAATACGATGGTTATTTTATTCATTTTTCTAAAATTTAAAGTTGTAAGTTACACTGGGTACCCATTTGAACAATGATGTTTGGACAGCTCTGGTACGGCTGGGGTCGTCGGGGTTATCTTCAAAAGTGATGGTATAGGCATTTTCACGACCATATAAATTATAGATAGAGAAATTCCATGAACTTTGGAATCTTCCTTTTCGTGGCTTTTCATAGGTAGCACTAATATCAAGACGATGATACGCTGGCATTCTGTAACCGTTACGTTCAGTGTACAGGTAAGTGGTGTTGCCTGCCACATTGTATTTGCCACTCGGAAAAGTAACGGCATTACCTGTGTAATAGATAAAATTGCCCGCCAACGACCATCTGTTGGATAGTTGATACATCCCAACCAATGAAATATCGTGCGTGCGGTCTTGTTTGGCAGCGTACCAATTACCGTCGTTGATTCCATCAATTTGGCGTTCAGTTCGTGAGAGTGTGTAGCTCAACCATCCCGTAAATTTGCCTGTTTTTTTCTTCAGGAAAAGTTCCACTCCGTAAGCTCTGCCTTTACCATATAAAAGTTCACTTTCAACGTCGGGGGCAGTATTAATATCCGCCGCATTTTTATAATCTACTTGGTTTTGCATGGATTTGTAATAGGTTTCAACACTGAATTCATATTTATTATCCGCAAAATTTCTGAAATATCCCAAACTCACTTGGTCGGCAATTTCGGGCTTGATGTTATAGCTTGTTCCAATCCACTGGTCAGTTGGATTTGAACTCGTAGAATTACTCAGCAAATGGAGATTCTGAGTATTACGTGCATAACCCGTTTTAAGGTTACTGTTTTCGCTTAGGGTTAGATTAATGGCTGCTCGTGGTTCAAGATTGAAATAGGTCTTACCAAATTCTCCATTATTTAGTTTGATACTGTCGGTTTTGATACCTCGGTCATAAATGTTGTACGTTCCTTTTCCCACAATGCTCCACGTTGAAAGCCTCAAGCCATAATCAATACTAAGTTTGGGTGAAATAGTAAAAACGTTGTTCGCATAAATAGCGTTTTCCCAGGCGGTACGTCCTTCTTTGGGAGGGTTTGTATCCGTATTTTTCTTATTTATAAAACTGCCAGGAAAAATGGTATGATAAATGGAATTGACCCCAAACCGCCATGAACTACGAGTATTCGGGAAAAACTGAAACTCTTGTTTTAGATTCCAATCTCTAATTTTTGATTGATTCACAAAATCATTATCGTTGGCAGATATATTAAACTCGTAACTGTAATCACTATAAATCAGAGAAGTGTTGGAGAATAGTTTAGCATTGATAATACTGTTCCAACGTACTGTACCTGTTTTATTACCCCAATCAACGCCAAAAGTATTGCCAAAACCCAATTTATCTCTGCCAAAATATCCAGAAACGAACAAGCGATTATTTTCATTGATGCGATAGTTGGCTTTGGCATTGAGGTCGTAGAAGTAAAGGCTATTATCCTTAAACTCAGGGCTGGCTTTTAGAAATAAATCAGCGTAGGTTCTGCGTCCTGTAATCATGAAAGAAGATTTTTCTTTTTGGATAGGTCCTTCAATGCTCAATCGGCTACTGATTAATCCAATACCCCCAGATACGTTATAATCCTTGTCGTTTCCTTCACGCATACGTACATCCAGCACCGACGACAAACGCCCGCCGTATTGAGCAGGAGCATTGCCTTTGATAATGGTGGCATCTTTAATAGCATCACTATTGAAGGTACTGAAAAACCCTAATAAATGAGACGCATTGTAAACGGGTGCTTCGTCTAAGAGAATCAGGTTTTGGTCGGCTCCGCCTCCACGCACATAAAAACCACTATTTCCCTCTCCCGCTGATTTAATACCTGGTAATAGTTGAAGCGTTTTTAGAATATCTTTTTCCCCAAAAATCACAGGAATCTTAGCGATTTCCTTTACATCCAACTTAGAAGTTCCCATGGTAGTAGTTGTCAGATTATCGTTTTCTTTTGTGGCTTTTACCACTACTTCTTGCAGTTCAGTACCGTTTTCTAACTGCCAGTCTAATTTTAGGTTTTTATCCAACTCAATCGTTTTCGTGAGAGTATTGTAGCCTGCAAAAGAAAGCCTCAAATTATACTTACCCTGCGGAAGTGAAATAGAGTAAAAACCGTATTCATTGGCAGAAACGCCCGTATTGGGTAATTCTTTTACAAGAATAACCGCTCCGATGAGTTCCTCACCCGTTGCCTTATCTCGTACAGTTCCATTGATAGTAAACTTTTGGGCAAAAGTAGAAGTAGCTAATATCAGTAGAGAAAATGATAGAATAGATTTCAATTTTGTCATGTTGATTGTATTTAATTACCATGCAAAATTGACAAGTTGTGGAGGAAAGAAATAGAAGAAAGAGAGTGAAATGGACAAATTGCGTTTGAAATGGACAGTGCGTCAGGATTATACTCCAGCCAACCACGCCAAAAATGCCGTAACTTTTAATTTACCTACCATAATTTGCTCTTTGTAGGAAACGGTCAGGTTAATCAAAATTTTTCGATTAAAATGATGGGTAGCATCTTTAACTGCTTTTCGATTTACTAAAAATTGACGATTAGCTCTAAAAAAAGTTGGTGTAAAGATAGTTTCTAAAGTATCTAACTTTTGAGCTAAAAGATGCCGTTTTTCATCGAAAGTATAAGCAAAAACACAATCCTCTTCAATGTAAAAAAAGGCAATATCCACGCCGTTAAGAGGAATTATTTTGTCTGCCTGCTGAATAATAACCGATGGGATTTTTGTAGGATTCAATTGGTGTTTTAAAAGGCTTATCATTTCAGAAAAATCAGGAGATTGATGACTGAGGTTTTCCCGTAACTGATGGTATTTTTCTAAGGCTTTCGTAACGGTTATTTTGGAAAATGGCTTTAATAAATAGTCTATCCCCACTGTTTTGAAGGCTTCGAGGGCGTATTCATTGAAGGCTGTACAAAAAATAATAGGCGTTTGGTTTTGTACTTTTTCAAAAATTTCAAAACTGAGTCCATCTCCCAACTGTATATCAGAAAAGATTAAATCCGCTCTGGGGTTTTCTTTAAAATACCCAATGGCTTCTTCTACGGAAGGTAATATTGCCACGATTTCAGCGTCTGGTTCTACACTCGTGATGGTTCGAGCGAGGTCTTTGGCTGTGAGTTTTTCGTCTTCAATAATGATTATTTTCATTCTTTTATTAGATAAATCGTTACGCTAAACAAGTCTGCGGTTTCATTGATTTCTATTTTTTTCCCCATGATGAGTTCATAGCGTTTGTTCAAATTATATAACCCCGTAGCGGTTTTATCGGCAGTTTTGATAGCTACTTTATTGTTCCAGACTGTTAGGGTTTCGTTTTGGTACGTTATTCTGACCGTCAGAGGGCGTTTAGCAGTAAAATAATTGTGTTTAAAGGCGTTTTCTACTAAGGTTTGTAAACCCAAAACGGGTATTTTCATTCCTTGAACTTCATGGGGAATATCAATTTCATAGACAAAAGAATCCTCAAAACGTACTTTTTGTAATTCTATATAATCATTCACAAAAATCAATTCTTTCTCCAAACTAACCAGCGTTTCATAATTGGCTTCAATAGAATACCGCAAAAAGTCTGATAATTTGACCGTATAATTTTCGGCATCTTCGGTATTTTCACGAATCAATGACTTTAAAACACTGAGGGCATTAAACAAAAAATGAGGTTGTAACTGTTGGGTGAGCAGCTTTTTTTGGGCTTCGCTATTTTCTAATTGTAATTCTTTAGCTTTAAATTCTGCTTCGTTTTTCAAGAAAGACGCTTCGATGGCGTTGCAAATAATCAAAATAATAATGTTGATAGCGATGGAGGTAAAAATAGGATGAAGATAAAAATCATGAATGTTGGGAAATTGCTGCTTACGTATTTGTAAGTAAGAGCCAATTATTCCAAAAATAATCTGAAAAAAAATATTGATTCCGTAGCTTATTCCTGCTTTTTGCCAAGCAGAATAATGTCTAAAACGAAGTACAATTTGTATATTTATTAACCAAATAATGAATATATTGAAGGAGAGTCCAATAAGTGGTAACATCAAGGACGATAAAGAAACAACCCCAAAAATTATGGGATGACTCACCGCATACAGAGCAAAAATAGGACTGGAAATAATGGCGGCATTCAATAATTTTTGCTTCATTGATTATGGCTTGATAATTTATGACAAAGCTAAAACAATAAATCAATTAAGAACACCCTGAAAGAATTAGAATGGACAATTTTAGTTTTGGAATGGACAAAATCACCCTAAAACTTCCACACAAAACCCACTTGATTACCCGTAAAAGTAAGATTATCGAAAATAGATTTACGTTTTTTCAAATGTGAGCGATGGACTCCGTACATAATTCCATCAAAAAGTAAAAGAAAACCACCTTGTAGAATAATGGATTGACCGTAGCCCTTGAGCATATCTTGATTATCGGTTGAATTTTTACTTTTCTCCATCAAATATGCACCCGAGACGATGTAGGCTACATCAAGCCCCGAATTAATCAAGAAAGCCTTTTCTGTACTTGATTGCTCTTCTAAAGTCTGAAATGCCGTTGATTCACCTATTTTCCGTTTGGCTTGCCATAAACCTAAGCCAGCCAAAGCTCCGTTCACCACGTTCCAATAGATGTTCATTTGGCAGAAATACTTGTCGCTACCTGATGAATTTGCCAGTAAAATACCATTAGTAGCCAGATTTGCACCCGCCCAAGACCCAAGAATAACCATACCTTTACGATTAAGGTCTATTCGTTCTTGATTGAAAGAAGATAATTGCTGGTTTTGACCAAAAATGATTGGAGAAAAACTGAGGAAGGAAAATAAGAATAGAGCAATTTTCATCTGATTATAATGTTCAGTTATTTTAATGGCATCAGATGGAACGCTTAATTACCCCTCCGTGTATCAAACTTCTGGGATGGGCGTTTCATGTTGATAAAGTTTATACCATATCAACATGAAAATTATAGAACAGGTTTTGAAACCTACTTATAAACTTTGTAAAGCAGCCTGAACAGCTTGAAAATTAGGCACATCACCTGCACTTTCTAATACCTCGGCGTACTGTACTGTTCCTTCTGAGTCAATTACAAAAGCGGA
>JALONS010000464.1 GCA_025454855.1 Arcicella sp. | reverse complement strand
AAAGATTTGATGGGTATGGTTCCGGGAATGTCGCAAGCCGTAAAAGATATAGACGTACCCGACGATGCTTTTAAATCTATCGAAGCTATTATTCAATCCATGACTCCGAAAGAACGCCAAAAACCCGAAATATTAGATATGTCTCGTAAAAAACGTATCGCTGCTGGGTCTGGAACTTCGGTAACGGAATTGAATAATCTTTTGAAGCAATTTGACGGCATGAAAAAAATGATGAAGATGATGAACAACGTGCAGGACGGAAAAATGAAGATGCCAAATATGAAGAACTTAATGAGAAGGTAAAAACAGTTCGTTTCAATCCTACTGGACATCTATATTTTATTAGCTTTAAGATTTCCAATCTTAAAGCTAATTATTTTACGAAACTATAAACTATTTGGCATTAATCTTTGATGTTTTTTACACTGTACCAAATTCTTTATAGTCCCGTTATTTTATTATCAAATACTTGTAATAAGTATTTGATAATAAAATATTTACGATTAATTCGAGTGGTTCACCACTGCGATTGAAATTTACAAATAAATTATTGATAATCTGACAAATAATCGTAAATCGAATCAATCGTAATTCTTAAATAATTGTGTATTGGTACTTATATTCGTAAAATTTAGATAATGGTTTATAAAATTATCCAAAAATATTTTTACTATACTAAACACTTCCTACCGCTTACTCATTCAACCATATTTTTGATAAATGTAAGTAATAGATGACTTATTTTTACGTTCTAAATACCAAATAACAACCACTGTTTTTTGAGTTTCCGCCAATGAGTTACATCAACTCCTCAAACAGTATCAATCATGAGAAAGAGCATTCTTACATTTTTCCTTACTGGGTTTGTTTTAATTTCTATTTCCACCTCCGCTCAATACCTTTCTATGCGAGAGGAACGTCCTAAAATTGACAAAATCAACAAAAATTTATTTCAAGTGTTTGTTAATCAGGATATTAATAGTAATTTAAACTATAAAATTATCATCAATAATCCGAGTCAGGAATTATTGAACGTAAATTTGAAAAACCAAACGGGTAAATTATTTCAAGATGATATATTTTACCGTCGCCCCAATTATTCCATGCTTTTAGACCTGGAGAGGTTGGAAGATGGTATTTATACACTGTCCATCACTACCAATTACGAGGCTTTCAGTAAAACGTTTACCATTACTACCGAAGAATTAAGCACCCGCAATGGGCAAATGTTTTTGGATAGAAAAGTAAAAGTGGAAGATGGGAAATGAGGGAAACAAAATATATCCCTGAATAGTTGTTACCAATAATACATTTTAAAACCATTAAACGCCATGCCAAAATCAACCGCCATGATTTTGAGGGGTGCAAGCATTATTGCATTCTTACTCGTCTCAGAAGTAAAAGCTCAATTTATTTCTTTCAATGAACCCAACCGTCGGGAATTCAAAAATACCCCTCCCAGTAATTTCAGTGTTTATCTTTCGGAAGAAGAAAAAAATCCGTTAAACTTTACCGTGAAAATCTCAAACCCTACCCAAGAAACGGTCAGGGCTTATTTGCGAAATAGAAATGGTTTTAACTTTTTGGATGAAAAACAATTAAGCAAAGAGTCAAAAATTGCAATGAAATTGAACTTAGCACTGCTCGAAGACGGCGAATATACTTTTGTTATTCGTACTGCCAATCATTTTTTTATCAAGCATTTCAACTTGCAATCGGGTGATTTGATGACCACCCGAATCAACGGCAGAGAGGTGATGACTACCAATCGGAGTGTGGTTTTACAAGACGAATAATTCGCTTAAAAACTCATCTCACAAACTTCATCACTAACCACCAATTTACCTTCCGTTGCTTTTTGTACATCTTCGATACTCACGCCTGGAGCGGTTTCTAACAATTTGAAGCCGCCTTCGGGCATAATTTCTAATACCGCCAACTCCGTTACAATTTTCTTCACGCACCGCAGTCCCGTTAAAGGTAATGTGCAGTTTTTCAACAGTTTAGACTCCCCCGCTTTGTTTACGTGTTGCATTGCCACAATGATATTATCGGCTGATGCCACTAAATCCATCGCTCCACCCATGCCTTTTACCATTTTGTTCGGAATTTTCCAATTGGCAATGTCTCCATTTTCAGATACTTCCATCGCTCCCAAAATGGTTAAATCCACGTGTCCGCCACGAATCATCGCAAAACTTTCAGCCGAACTAAACAGTGATGAACCCGCCACCATTGTAACAGTCTGTTTACCCGCATTAATTAAGTCGGCATCTACGTTTTCTTCGGTTGGGAAAGGTCCAAATGCCCAAAAGTCCATTTTCTGACTGTAACACAACATTGATATTTTCGGGTATGTAATTTGCCACGAGCGTAGGAATTCCAATGCCTAAATTGACGTAGTAACCGTCTTTTACTTCACGAGCAATGCGTTGAGCAATCTGATTTTTATCTAACATGGTTTTTAGTTTTGAGGATTTTAAAATTTGGAGTTACGTACCTAATGTCAAACAGGTGAGGTTTTGCGTCAAATAGTATCTAATTCCAAATGATTAAATCAAATCAATCATAATTTGTAATCTGAACCTTTAAAAATAAAAAGTGGTTTAAATTTAAAACAAATACTTCACAATTTCATACCAACATGAACTATAAACTACTTGGGAAA
>JALONS010000170.1 GCA_025454855.1 Arcicella sp. | reverse complement strand
GCCAATTTTTTGATTGTATTGTAACGTATTGGCATTATTGAATGTAAAGGCATTTTGGGCATTGATAATGGCTACTGGTAACGAAGCGAAGTTACGAGCGGTTGCCGTGATTTTTGACCAAAACTGATTGGTTTGTCCGTCGGTATTATCAACTCCGAAGGTAGAACGAAACACCAGATTTTTTAAAATATTATAAGAAAAGTAACCACTCAAGTTAATAGACTTGGTGTAAGCCGCCCGATATTCGGCTTCCGTAATGGCAATCGGGTTACTGAGTGCTTGTCCTCCACCTGAGAGGAAGAGTGCTTCATCGAAAAAGTCAATACTGGGGTCAGTAGTGGCTTGGAATGGACGATACTGCACCGAATGGCGTAAACGGTTGGTAGCTTTTGTACCGCTGTTGGACGTTCCCGCTCCACGTATTGTTTGGTTGAGGTATCTTACATTAAAACCTACTCTGAGCTTATCACTGGCTTTGTGGTCAATTTTGAAATTAGCCAAGTAGCGGTCAAACCCTGATTCTAACAAAATACCATCTTCTTTATTGGCGGTTAAACTCAAGTTGAAATTAGTTTTGGAATCACCACCATTAATCATTAAGTTATGGTTTTGGTACATGGCTTTTCTCCCAAAAACTTCTTTTTGCCAATCTATCGGAGTGGCAGTTTTGTACTGATTAATATTATCCCAAGTACCGTATTGGTCGGCAAAACTTCTTTCTAAATTAGCATCTCCTCGGCTACGCTCGTATTGCCAACGCACAAAATCATAAGGATTCATTACATCCAACGTTTTGAAAATTTGACGATACCCCGTAGAACCGTTGTAACTCACGGTAGTTTTACCACTTTTCCCAGATTTGGTAGTGATAATAACTACCCCATTAGCTCCTCTGGCTCCGTAAATAGCAGTGGTAGAAGCATCTTTTAGTACGTCTATGCTTTCAATATCTTGCGGAGAAATAAACGAGAGGGCATTTTCCACCTGAATTCCATCCACAATGTAAATTGGAGAGTTATCCTGAGTGATAGAGCCACCCCCACGAATTCTGATTTGTACATCTGCCCCAGGTGCTCCTTCAGAAGTGGTTACTCGTACCCCCGCAAGCCTCCCCGTAAGGGCTTCAGCCGCATTGGTAATTGGTATGTCTTTTAACTGCTTATTACCAACGGACGAAACTGACCCCGTTACATCTCTACGATTTACATTTTGATAACCAATTACGACTACTTCATCTAAGTTTTGAGTAATTGACTCAAGCATGATGTCGAGGGAATTACGGTCGCCCACCGTTACATTTTGGGGTGCATAACCCACAAAACTTACCGATAAAATAGCATTATTAGGCACTGAAATACTGAATTTTCCATCACCATTAGTGGTTACTCCCGTTTTAGTACCTTTTACCAAAATATTTACTCCGGGAAGTGTTTCATTGGTATTGCTATCTTTAACTTGTCCCGTTATTTGCCGATTTTGGGCGTAAATCTCAACGCCCATTATCATCATAAGACAACACAATAATAGTTTTTTCATATAGTTGGTTATTGTAAAGTGTTATTTTAACACAATTAGTATATGCCTGTAAAGGCTGTAACCTCAATAATCTAATGGTTTTTGTCAATAAGATTTAGGTTTCTTGCTATTAATTCTAAAAAACTTCTCTTCAAAACTGGGTAATAAAACGTTCAATGAGCCTTTCAAGAAAAAATGACCTTATAGATTTTATGAAAAATATTCTGTTATTAATAGTTGGAATGATGTATTCCTGTGGGGTGTTTTCCCAAAAAATTACAGTTGCCAAAGATGGTTCTGGCAACTTCAAAAGCATTCAAGAAGCGATTAATAGCTTAGATTCCACTACTAAGAAAATCCGCACGATTTATATCAAAAATGGGGTTTACGCTGAAAAGCTGATGATTGAAAAATCCTTTATCAAATTACAAGGGCAATCTGAAAAGGGAGTGGTTATTCGGATTGCGTTACCCCGTGATGTGTGGCGGTGTGCCAATCCAGATGATTACGGGGCGGCAACTATCAATGTAAAAGGACATGACCTCATTTTTGAGAAATTAACCGTACTGAATGACTACGGATTTACCGCAACGGCAGATACCTCCATCATCTGTACAAATGAATCTGGCGGAAATGCAGGCGTTTCAAAAGACCGCTATGCGTTGCCCAGAGAAAAGGGAGAAGAAGCAGGCAAGAAAATCGTGAGAAAAGATGGGCATCAATTTGCTTTTCGGTCGATGCCAGGAGCTACTCGGTTGGTATTCAAAAATTGTACTTTCAGAGCAGGCGGTGGTGATACCGTAAGCCCTTGGGATGTAGAAGGCGGAATGTACTATTTCAAGAATTGTACGATGGAAGGAGGCGTAGATTTTTATTGCCCACGGGGTTGGGCTTGGGCGGAAAACTGTCGGTTTATTTGCCACAATATGAACGCCGCCATTTGGCACGATGGTACAAATCATGAGTCATCGAAAACCGTGCTGAAAAACTGTATTTTTGAAGGTAACAAAGGTTATAAATTAGGGCGTTATCATCGTCCAGCCCAGTTTTATTTAGTGAATTGTCAGTTTGATGAAAATATGGCAGATGCTGAAATCTACCACGTGAGTAGTAGCCCAGACCCCAAGTGGGGGCATCGGGTTTATTATCAAAATTGCCACAGAAAAGGAGGAGATTATCAATGGCATAGAGATAACCTCAAAATTGACCCTAAAACCATTACCGTAAATTGGACTTTTGACGGAAAGTGGAAGCCTTTATAAAATGAGAATTATAGATTTTTTAGACCATCTTTGTATTAATTCACCAAAGTAATGACATTAAAAAATTGGTATATTGTATTGATTGCGTGGTTGTCGGTACAATTTTCATCGGCACAATCAACGAAAGGTTTAACTGGTATCAGAGATACTTCGTACACACTCAGGAGTGCCTACGAAGGTACGCTCAAGACGCACCCAAATGCCAAAATGGTTTCGGGGATAATTTCTAAAAATATTAAGGTAAAAAAAGGTATTGTTTACGCAACCGTAGGGAGTAGGCTTTTAGTTTTGGATGCTGTTTACCCTAATAAACCAACAACAAAACAACGCCCAGTGGTGGTTATCATTCATGGAGGAGGTTGGCGAACGGGGAATAAAAACCAGCACGACGCTTTGGCACAACACCTTGCTAATTTGGGCTATGTGTGTTTTTTACCCGAGTATCGCCTTTCTACGGAAGCTCTTTTTCCAGCGGCTGTGCATGACTTGAAAGCCGCAATTAGGTGGGTACGAGCCAACGCCAATGTTTACCAAATAGATACCAATAAAGTAGCTACGCTGGGCTTTTCGGCGGGTGGGCAACTTTCCGCTTTGTTAGGTGCATCCGCCAATGTGCCTTATTTGGAAGGAACAATCGGAAACCTTCATCATTCCAGTAAAATTAACGCAGTGATTGACATTGACGGTATTTTGGCATTTATTCATCCAGAATCAGGTGAAGGTGATGACAGTAAGAGGACTTCGGCGGCTACCTATTGGTTTGGGTACGGCAAAGATGAAAATCCTAAACTTTGGGAACAAGGTTCTGCTCTGACTTACGCAGGGAAAAATACGCCTCCAACCCTATTTCTGAATAGTTCGGTGGCTCGGATGCACGCAGGAAGAGAAGATTACATGGCTAAATTAGCTCCCTTTGATATTTATACCGAAGTACACGAATTCCCAAATTCCCCGCATGGGTTCTGTCTTTTTGAGCCTTGGTTTACGCCAACAGTTCAATATGTAGATGCGTTTTTGAAGAAAGTTTTATAAATGTAGGGGTGTATTGCATACACCCACAATACAAATACCAACGAACGTATGCGATACCCCCAATCAAATTAACTCACGACAATGAAAAAAATACTATCAATTATTACCCTAACGCTATTCTTTGCCTTTAAATCGGCAGATGATAAACCCCGAATTTTCTTAATTGGAGACTCTACTTGTGCCAACAAAAATACGTATGATGAACCCGAAACGGGTTGGGGACAAGTGTTCCCGCAATTATTTACCGATGCCGTTGAGATTCAGAATCATGCGGTAAATGGACGGAGTACCAAAAGTTTTAGAACGTTGGGACATTGGAAAAAAGTGAGCGACCAACTGCACAAAGGCGATTACGTTTTTATCCAATTTGGGCATAACGACCAAAAGGAATCCGACACCACTCGTTACGCAGCTCCACAAACGGATTATCGTAAAAACCTAATTCGATACATTGAAGAAACGCAAGCAAAAGGTGCTATACCAATTTTACTCACACCAGTAATGCGTAGAAAATTTGATGAGTCAGGGAAGTTCATTGACCAACACGGAGAATATCCCAAAGTAGTGCGTGAGATTGCTCAACAATATCATTTGTACTTGATTGATGCCCATCAAGAAAGCCAGAAAATTATAGAACAACAAGGCGTAGAAGGTTCTAAAAAAATGTTCATGATTTTTGGAGGAGGTATTTATAAAAAATTTCCAAAAGGAAATGACGATAATACGCATTTCTCGCCCTACGGAGCCAGATTAATGGTAAATATGGTGGCTGGTGAAATGGTAAAACAGGGCAATCCATTAAGAAGTTTCTTGAAAAAAACAGTGTTTGCAGATAAATGTGAATATGAATTACCCGTAGTTTATCGCCCAGTTTTCAGAAAAGATACGTTTAATATTGTTCGTTACGGGGCAAAAGCAGACGGACTTACTGTAAATACCAAAGCCATTAATCAAGCCATTGAATTGTGTAATGCCGCTGGTGGTGGAACGGTGATTGTTCCGAAAGGGCTTTGGGTGACGGGTCCTATCGTGTTGAAAAGCAATGTAAATCTTCACATTGAAAAAGGGGCATTATTACAATTTAGCCGTAATTATGCCGACTATCCAATTGTACTAACTACTTGGGAAGGACAAGATTCTTACCGCTGTCAAGCACCAATCGGTGGTTTCGACTTAGAAAATATTGCCATCACGGGTGAAGGAATCATTGATGGCGGTGGTGACGTTTGGCGTGCCATCAAGAGAGATAAAATGACGGCAGGACAATGGGCTAAATTGATTAAAACAGGAGTGACCAACGAAAAGAAAGATATGTGGTATCCTTCTGAAAAATCAATGAAAGGAAATCAAATTCCCAACGCAGGAAGATTGAGAAAGGATAGTGTAGGAGCGTATAGCATACGCCCAAGTATGGAAGAATTGGAGTCGTACAAAGATTTTCTTCGACCCAATATGTTGAGTTTGACCCGTTGCAAGAACATTATTTTAGAAGGATTTACGCTTCAAAATTCGCCTGCGTGGACGATGCACCCACTTTTATGCGACCACATCACCGTTAGAAACGTAACAGTGAATAACCCTTGGTATGCACAGAATAGTGATGCGATTGATTTGGAGTCGTGTCGTAATGGAATTTTGGAAGGTTGTAATTTTAATACGGGCGATGACGGTATTACGATTAAATCTGGACGAGATGAACAAGGACGTAAACGTGGTGTGCCAACTGAAAATTTTATCGTTAGAAATAATATCGTTTATCATGCGCACGGTGGTTTTGTAATTGGTTCAGAGATGTCGGGCGGGGTCAGAAATATGTTTATTTCGGATTGTACTTTTATGGGTTCAGATGTGGGTTTACGCTTCAAAACCGCTCGTGGACGTGGTGGAGTGGTTGAAAATATTTATGTGAACAATATCAATATGACCGAAATACCGGGTGAAGCCATATTATTTGATATGTACTATGCCGCAAAAGACCCAGTAATGGCATCGGGAGAATCTTTAGCCTCGGGTGAAGTTAAGGAATTACCAGAAATTAAGGCAGAACCACTAAGCGAAGCAACACCCCAGTTCAAGAATTTCTTTATCCAAAATATCGTGTGCAAAGGGGCAGAGACGGGTATTTTGATAAGAGGTTTACCCGAAATGGCAATCAAAAACATCAATATAGAAAATGCCATGCTGGAATGTAACAAAGGTTTACTTTGTATTGAAGCTCAGGATATTAACTTGAAAAATATTACACTCTTGACTCAAGATAACACCATCGGACAAATCCAGAATAGTCAGAATATAACACTTGATGGTATGAAATTTGGTAACAATGCCGAAACATTCTTGAAAGTTCAAGGTACACGTTCAAAAGCAATTCGCTTATTGAATACGGATATTAAAAATGTAAAAAACGGCATTATTTTGGGAAATGAAGTAGGCAATGGCGTTGTGTTGAAGAAGTAAATGAAGTTGAGAGTTTATGAGTTAAAAATTTATTAGATTAACGTGAACTTTTCAAAAATCGCTATGTGAAAAATCAACAATACGCTGATAATCAATATGTTATATTTTTGTTTTGTTCTATAATTTGTTAAAATGTATCAAATAATACTAAAATCGAATACAAACTTTTTCTAATCAACTAAATTATGAAAAAGTTTGTATTTATGATGATTTAGAGCTATTTTGACGAAATTTAACCTTATTTCTTTGAAAAGTTCACGTTATATTACCCTCGTTATTCGCTATTTTCGCCGTCTCCATTTACTTTACTAAATCAAAGAGCTCTTTATCCATTTGTGGTTTTACTACGCAGGTATTATCAAAGTGCATGGTAGCTGTATTAGTAGCATTATAAGTTGCCCACGTAGGAATACCTTTATGATTTGGATTACCCGTTTTAGCAAAATTTATCCAAGACTGACTCATTTTATCTGCTAAAGCGTAGGCTTCTTTTGTACCACCAGTCATCTCATGGCAACGAGCAATATTATTAAATACAAAAGGTAGTTCCATGCAGTGAACTGCTTTGAATTTACCATCTAATACAGGCGACTGCCAATCAAACATATACATATAAACCGAAGCTCCACCAGCTAAAGCAGATTTTTGGTTAGCTTGAACCACTGCCCCAGGACGAAAAGTTACATCATAATCTAACATTCCTGATAGTTTGGCATTTGGATAGGCTTTTTTTACGGCAGCAATGTAGGCATCCGTTTTGTCTCCGTACATTTTTTTAATGGTTTCCATGGCTTTTTCATCGGTGGTACTGTTTGGCATTGAACCTCTGAAGGGCATAAATTCATTAACCGTTGTACCAATCATTAGCGGAATATCTTTTGATAGTTCAAAAGCCTCATTCGAGAATAGTTGGTAGGGCAAAACCTCTCCGTCCATACTGGGTCCCCAACTCAAACCAAAACCAATAACGGGTTTGCCTTCCTCTTTCATTTTATCGGCAATAGTTTTCAAGGCTTTTTTACCAGCATTGCTTAACGTTTGGAAAGGAATATTTTGTATTTCATCTACTTTATCAGCCGTAAGCCCCAATTCTTTCATTACTTCTGCCCCGATTGCCTGCGTAGTGGTTTTATCAAGCATGGCTGTACGGAAAGCCCCAGATTGATTGATAGCTTTGTGGAATAATCCTTTCGCCGAAGGCATAGCCATTAGGGTATTTACTTTAGCTCCTCCACCCGACTGCCCAAAAATAGTAACATTGTTAGGGTCACCGCCAAAGTTTGCAATATTGGTTTTTACCCATTCTAAGGCAATTTTCATATCCAATACACTCAAATTAGCCGATTTTTTATACTTCTCGCCATAAGCCGAAAGGTCTAAATATCCCAAGATGTTCAAACGATGGTTGATTGACACTACCACTACATCCCCTTTTTTTGCTAAGGCTTCACCGTCGTAAGAAGGTAATTCCTGAGACGAACCTGCCGTAAAACCTCCCCCGTGAATCCAAAACATAACGGGGCGTTTTTTGCCATCGTTAATATTCGGAGACCACACATTGATACGCATACAATCTTCATTGGTAAATCCCCAACTATGATTAAATACGAATTCGGCTTCGTCCATTACACTGGTAGTAGGGTCAATTAATGGAGCAACGGGTCCGTAAGTCATCGAACTTCTCACATTTGACCACGCTTTGGGCTTCTGAGGAGCTTCAAACCGTTTTGCTTCAGCATAAGGAATCCCTTTGTAAGTATAAATACCATTGTTAATGTACCCACGTACTTTACCCGCATCGGTATTAGTAACTGCCACGTTTTCGCCCGTTTGGAGTTGGGCAAAACTTGATTGCATCATCAAACAGCATGATACAAAGAGAGATAAAATTGTTTTTTTCATTGTTTTAGTTAACTGTTAAAAATTGTGTTTTGAATTTTTATCTAAATATTTTTCCAGCTTTCACCAATTCATCATACTTCTCAATATACATTTTATCCAAAATTTCGGAGTCTTTGTATTTTACACGAAGGGCGGCTAATTTTTGATGTAATTCGGCTTTCACTTTAGCATATTTTGGGTCATTGTAAACATTTTTCATTTCATTTTTATCGTTTACACGGTCGTAGAGTTCCCATTCATCCACATCATAATAGAAATGAATCAATTTGTATTTTTCCGTGACGATTCCATAATGGCGTTTCACCATGTGTACGCTTGGATATTCGTAATAGTGATAATAGGCAGCATCTCGAAAGTTTTTACCCTGCCCTCTGAGAATCGGAATTAAACTTTCGCCTTGCATATCTGAGGGAGGTTTAATACCTGCTGCTTCGAGAAAGGTTTGGGCAAAATCAAGGTTTTGAACCATTTGCGAGTTTTTTGAGCCAGCCTTTACTACATTCTTCCATTTAACTAATAGTGGTGTTTTGAACGATTCATCAAAAATAAATCGTTTATCAAACCAACCGTGTTCACCTAAGTAAAAACCTTGGTCTGACGTGTAAACGATAATTGTATTCTCCTCTAAATTGTTCTTTTTCAAGAAATCCAATACTTTCCCAACTCCTTCATCTACCGAGGCAATAGAACCCAAATAGTCTTGCATATAGCGTTGGTATCGCCATTTCATTTTATCTTTTTCGGTCATATTAGGATAGTTCTTCACGAATTCTTCATTCATTTTTCCGTAGTATTCATCCCAAACTTTACGTTGTTCGGCATTCATTCTGCCCACGGTATAATTATAATTTCGCTTATCATACGCATGAGATTCTTTGATACCCAATTTGTCCATATTTTCAGGAAAAATCTTTGAGTCTCCCGCCCCTCTTCCTTCATAATTATCAAAAAGAGTGGTTGGTTCGGGGAATTTCTTTTTTAAATATTCCTTAAAATGACGTTCGGCAGGCAACCATTCACGATGCGGAGCTTTATGAAGATAGGCTAAAAAGAAAGGTTTTTTTTCGTCCCGTTCGTTCTTTAACCAATTCAAGGTAATATCCGTAATGAGGTCGGTTACATAGCCTGTGAGTTTCTTTTTACCTTCTTTTTTAGTGATAATATCGGGATTATAATAGTCGCCTTGGTCGGGTAAAATCTGGAATTCATCAAAGCCTTTGGGATTATTACCAAAATGAAGTTTTCCAAACATAGCGGTCTGATAACCAGCTTTTTGCAAGATTTGGGGGAAAGTAATATTAGTAGTGTCAAATGGGAAGTAATTATCTATTTTTCCGTTTAGATGGCTGTGTTTACCCGTCAGAATTACGGCTCGTGAAGGTGCACAAATAGAGTTGGTTACGCAGGCGTTTGTAAATAACATTCCTTCGTTGGCTATTCTGTCAATATTTGGCGTTGAGGTTAGCCTTTTATCATAAGCAGAAATTGCCTGATAGGCATGGTCATCGGACATGATAAAGACGATGTTGGGTCGCTTTGGTTGTTGGGTTTTGAATGCAAAAAAACCAATCGCCGTCACGGTGAAAATGAGCAAAAAATAGATAATTTTTTTCATAACAGCATATTTATTTTTTAAATTAGGTCTTAATACGTTAGAGACGTTCTATACAAAATCTATACTATGGATGCGGTATTTTATTTCCCACATTCATCTCCAAAAAATCAAACTCTTTCTTGAACAAACCCGCTCTATTTTCAACTTGATTATCTAACATCATCATATTCCCTGCCTGCTTATCGTAGGGCTTCCATTCGGGTAAATTGGCTCCGTTGGGATTACCTGTTTTGGCAAAATTTACCCAATAAGAAGACATGGTATTTTCTAAATCTTTATCCGCTGATTGCCATGCACGTTGCCACGTGTGCAGGGTATGTAAGGCGTAAGGTACTTCAGAAGTATGAAAGGCTCCGTAATTAGGGAAATTAGGTTTTTCGGGAGGTACGTGACTAAACTGATATAGATAAGAGGGCTTGTTAGTATAAATTGCCAATAAATGTGAGGGCATTCCTGCAAAGCCCAAAAGCGTTTGCTTTTGTTTCATGGCTTTTACTTCTTCCTGAGTAATGGCGGGGAAAATCCCTAAATATTCCTCTGCTTTGTCTCCGTATTTAGCCTGAATTTCCTTTTTATAGTCTTCGACGGTTATTTTATTTTCACCCAAAAAACTACCATCACCTGTGACCCAACCTGTCAGGATGGGTACTTGATTGTGCTTTCCGTTTTTAAAATAGGCTAAAATATCAGTGGGTAACACGTAGCCGTCCAGTGTAACCCCAAACCGTCCCGCTTGTTGATTATTACTCAATTTTTGTAGTTCTTCGGCGGACTTTTTCCGTAATTCAGCCATATTCTTACATTGGGCTAACTCCATGAATTTTGTTCCTTGTTTCTCGGAATCTGCTAAATTTTGGCTCAACATTCTGGATAATAATCCGCCACTTTGTGGAATAGCTTTGTGAAATAATCCTTTAGCCAAAGGCGAACCGATGAGGGCATTGACGCTAAACGCTCCTGCTGATTGTCCTGCGATGGTTACATTAGCGGGGTTTCCTCCAAAAGCACTTATATTTTTTTGAATCCACTTCAAAGCCGCTATTTGGTCGAGGAAACCATAGTTTCCCGAAGCATTATAGCCTGATTCTTTGGAGAGGTCGGGATGAGCCATAAAACCCAAAACGCCCACTCGATAATTAATGCTAACAAAAACGACTCCTTTTTTAGCCATTTCTTCCCCGTCGTAAATATCACAATTAGCCGAGCCACTGCTCAAACCTCCACCGTAAATCCATACAAAAACAGGCAGTTTTTGGGCGTTTCGAGTAGCCCAAACATTCAGATACAGACAGTCTTCACTGAGAAGTTCTGGTTTGGCAATAAACTCCTCCGTCCAGCAATAAAATGGAGCGGGTTTATTCTGAATAGGACTTGCTGAAAACTCTGTACATTTTCTTACGCCATTCCAATTTTGTACGGGTTGCGGAGCTTTCCACCGTAATTCACCAACGGGCGGAGCGGCAAAAGGAATTCCTTTGAAAATACGGAGATTTTCTTTGGTATAACCTTCTACTTTTCCGTTGTTGGTATTAACAATCGTCTGAGCGAAGGTTGAAAATGAGATGAGCGTAAGCAAGAGTAATTGTCTCATAAATTTTGAGTATTTACGCACTGAATAAATTAGTATCAATGAATTCGTTTCTGAATTTTCCTTCGGGGTCGTGTTTGGTCATCAGCGTTTTAAAATCAGCCAATTTTTCAATTCGGGATTGTAACACGGAAGGCTGCAACGTGAAAATTTTACCCCAATGCGGGCGTGGATTGAAAGGAGCAAGGGCTTCTTCGATGAGGGGTAAAAGAGCCGTAACGGCTTCTACTTCTTGTTTCCAAGTAAAATGAAAAGCTACGCAAGTTTTTTGGTAAAATGGACTCATCCATAAATCGTCCGCAGCGATGGCTCTGACTTCGGTAATCATTAAATGAGGAGAAACCTTTTCGTTCAATTTCTCAATCGCCATGAAACCCTCGTAGGCATTTTCAAAAGGAATAAAAAATTCTGATTGCAATTCCTTGCCGCTACTTGGGGTAAAGCCCATTCTGAAATGGGGCATACGCTCGTACCAAGGACCTTCAACGCCCATTTGTTCGGTACAATTGATAGCATCGAGGGCTTCGATGGGGTGGAGGTTTTTTGTGGCTAATGTGGCTCCAAAAAATTCAGGAGCGATTTCTTTCATATCCTCCGACTTACTTTTTATCCAAACTTCGCTCACGTTTTTCTTCGTCCAGTCAGTAAATAAACTTACGCTATACCCTGCCGACATAATGGTTTCAAAATTCTTTGCTAATTCAGTCATTGGCAGGTTTTGATAAACCACCTGTTTCATTTTGAAGGTTGGTTGTACATCAAGTGTGATTTTGGTAGCAATACCCAATGCTCCTAAATTTACGATTGCTCCCAAAAATTCTGCTCCGTCTTTTTCTTTGGTTAAATTGATAACTTCACCTTTTCCGTTCACAAACTCGATTCCAGAAACCGCCGTTGCTAAACTACCATTTTTTATACCCGAACCATGCGTAGAAGTAGCACAAGCACCCGCAACGGAAATGTGCGGCAAGGATGCCAAATTATGCAAGGCGAAACCGCTTTCATCTAATTGTTTACAGAATTCACCGTATTTAATTCCTGCTCCAACCGTTACGGTTTTTTTATCTTTATCAATTGAGATAACCTTATTAAATTCAGCGGTTGAGATTTGGTTTTCGGTGCTATCAGCAATTTTATTGAAACAGTGTTTGGTACCCAACCCTCTCCCTTTCTTACATTTTTTAATCGTTTCTTGGAGTTCCTCAACTGTTTTGGGTGTAAATACATTATCAGTACTGTAAGTTAAGTTTCCAGCCCAATTGGTACGTGGAGCGGCTTTTTCTTTACAAGAAATCAACTGAGGGAACATTGCTCCGACGGTTAAAAGTGATGTTGCTTTTAAGAAAGTTCTTTTTTTCATGGTTAAAGAATAAAGGGTTGGGTAACAGAGACATAAGGCATATTGTGATAAACTTTCAGACCAATATATTTATTAATGCAAAACCTCAGACGGGCAATTTTGGTCAAATTTTGCATTGATATGTACATACTTCCGAAATAAAATTTACACGATATACTAACAATCCTATGGTTCTCTATCAAATTTTGTTTACTAAATAATCAGAACTACGTTTGAGAGCTACTGCTGGGTCTTTTACCATATCTTGTTCTACGAAGAAGTGTTCAACGCCCACCTCTTTTGCCTTTTTTACGATGCCCTGTAAATCAAGTACTCCATCTCCAGCCGAAGCCATTAATCCAAACATTGGCATCCAGTCACCCATGCCGCCACCATCGCCTGCGAATTGTTTTTTCTCTTTCATATCCTTTAAATGCAGCATTTTGTAACGGTTGGGATATTTAGTGAGATACTCGATAGGGTCGGCTCCTCCGCAGGTTGTCCAAAAAATATCCATTTCTAAGAATACCAAATTAGGGTCGGTATTATCCAAAATGATTTGTAAAGGAATTTGTCCATTCATGGGTTTAATACCGTACCCATGATTATGATACCCAAACTTAATACCTTGTTTTTTAGCACTTTCGCCAATTTTATTGAACGCTTCGGCAATACGTTTGTAATCATCAAGTGTTTTGCGTCTATCATCAGGAATGGCAGGAAGCGTCACGTATTTATGCCCTAAAATGTGTGCTGCTTCTCCTAACGCACCCATGTTTTGTTCTAAAGTATCAAGGTCAGTGTGTGTTCCCGGACTCGTCATTCCATGGTCATCAAGGATTTTTCTTACTTCCTGAGCGGTCCTTCCAAAATACCCACTACCTGAAAATCCTAACATTTTTGCGGCTCCCTCCCAGCCTTTTTTGGCTTTTTCAGCACTAAACGAATAAGGACCAAAAAGTTCTAATTCTTTATAACCTAAAGATTGTAGCATTTTAATTCCACCCATATAATCTTCCGAAAGCATTTTTGGAATAGAAAATAGTTGAATCCCTAATTTATTTTCCTGTTTCAATGCTGCCATAATATTGGCAAAGGGCGTAACCGCAGCGGCAGTTGCCAAAAGGGATGTGCTTTTTAAAAATTCTCTTCTTGTTGTCATTGCATTTTGCATTTACGATTTTACAGTAGGACAGGTTTCTAACCTGTTGATGGTTTTATTGACAGGTTAGAAACCTGTCAGTACAATATTTGACTTGGAGTAACTTCTCGAAAGTTTTAAAACTTTCGAGAAGTTGAAGAGTAGAAACTTAGTAAGTTTTTTTCCAGGTTGGAAACCTGTCCTACTTATTCTTATAAGTCTTATCCAAAAATTCATAACGAGCATCATTAGTCGCTTTTATAGTCTTTGAATCTACATCAATAATCATGACGGGCGGAGTTGCGTCACCAGTTTTAGCGGCAGTCCATTCTGGTAATTTTTCGCCGTTGGGATTTCCCGTTTTAATAAAATTGGCAAAATAGTTCAACATCGTATCTGATACCTTAAAGTCTTCTGCCGTCCAAGCGTATTCTTTTACGAGATGAAGATTACCCATGCAATACTCGATTTCGCAAGCGTGCGGAGCCCCCACAGGAGCAGGAGGTTTGGGAGCATTGGCATCTTTTTTAACCGTTCCACCAGCTAAACCCGAAGCCATAGAATTATCCACCAACTCAGGTCTGAGTTTGCTGTATAAATAACGATATACGGGTTGAGATGAATTATTGCGGTGCAAATCAAACCATTTCCAAGTGCTATACGAAATGAATCTATCCGAAGACAAAGCCGTTGCTGATAATTCAACTTCTTTATCGGAACTATGCGGATATAATTTCAAAACTTCTTCAAAATCAGCAGGATAGGCTTCTTTTACTTTAGCCACGAAATTATCAGTGGTATAAGTTTTTCCTTGCATAAATGCCATTCCTGGTATTTCGGCGGAGTTCCAACCTACTAAAAGGGGTACTTGTGCTTGTTCTTTTGCTCCGAAAATTTGAGGCAGTGTTTTTGGCAAGAAATATCCATCTAAAACTACTGGAAAACCAAATCTTCCCGATTCATCGTACATTTCGTACAAATCTCTTGCTGATAAAGCTCTTAGTTGTTTCAGTGAAGGGACACCCGCTTTTTTGGCAAATTCAGCTCCTTGTTTTTCGGCTTCTGCTAACGTTACAGGCGACATCGTGGGATTGATACCCGCACCACTTTCTCCGATTGCTCCAGCAATTAAACCTTTAGAAAGGGGCGAAGCCATTTGATAACTCACTGAAATAGAACCCGCTGACTCACCCGCAATCGTTACTTTTTTAGAGTCGCCACCAAATTGAGCAATATTTTTTTGTACCCATTTCATGGCTGCTAACTGGTCATAATATCCGTAATTGCCAGAACCTTTGTACGATGTTTCCGCACTTAATTCTGGGTGAGCAAAATTTCCAAAAACATTTAAACGATAGTTGCAAGTAACTACCACGACACCTTTCTTTGCCATACTTTCACCGTCGTAACGTGGCTCAGAACCATCTCCTGCTACGTTTCCACCACCGTAGAAATATAATAGAACGGGTAAATCTTTAGTGTTTCTCTTGGCAGGTGTCCAAACATTTAAGTAAAGACAATCTTCACTCACACCGTTCGAGCGTGAGTTCATATCTCCCCAAATTAGTTTTTGCATGGGTCTTGGTCCAAATTTTTTGGTTTCTTTTACACCAGTCCAATTTGCCAAAGGTTGCGGGGCTTTCCAGCGTAATTCACCAACGGGCGGTTTAGCGAATGGTACACCAAAATAAGTTTGAATACCCGACTTCGTATCATAATTACCTTCAATAACACCATTTTCGATGATTGTTTGTACCGCAAAGGCGTTATTTCCTTGTGCCATTCCTGAAAAATTAACAAGACCGAGCAGTCCTAATAAATAGACTATTTTTTTCATTTTTTTAGGTTAATTTTATTATTGTCGCATTTTGAGACAATAATAATTGGTTTTTAAAATTAATCCTATTTATTTGTGAAAAATTTATATTTGAGGTTTAGGAGTTGGGGTCTAAGGAGGTTTTTCAACTCAATTTCCCAAAACAATATCCATGTGGTTTTAACCTCTAACGGAGGTACCCTAACGGAGTTATTTCGGGAAGTACCAAGGAATTAAGAAAGAAAGTCGCAGCATCACTTGTAAATTCTCCATTCCTTGTTCTAAATTCTGACTTATTTTCCTTAACCTGATTGATGGCTACGGTACTAACCCCAACCCCTAAATCCCAAACCCAAACCCCTAACAAAAAGTGAACGAAACTGCTTTTTTACGCCATATTGCTTATGATTCTGTGATTTTTGGTTTCTCAGGTGAAAAACTCAAAATACTGATTATGAAGTACCATAACACAGGCTTATACGCCTTACCTGGTGGATTTGTACAAAAAAATGAAAATCTGAACGATGCCGTGAGAAGAGGATTGAAGGAAAGAACAGGCTTGGAAAATATCTACTTAGAGCAGTTTTATACTTTTGGGGATGTGGCTCGATACAAGCCCGAAATCATGCAAACTATTTTGGAGGCTAACGAAATCAATCTTGAACCTTTCCATTGGATGTTAGACCGCTTTATTTCGGTGGCTTATTACGCATTGATAAACTATAATGATGTTGTACCAACCCCCGACGCTTTGTCTGATGCTTGTGATTGGTATGATTTGGACGAATTACCCAAACTGATGCTCGACCACGA
Source organism: Arcicella sp. (assembly GCA_025454855.1). Taxonomy (GTDB): domain Bacteria; phylum Bacteroidota; class Bacteroidia; order Cytophagales; family Spirosomataceae; genus Arcicella. The sequence continues at coordinate 243 of JALONS010000170.1, read as the reverse complement.
TGAAATCGTTGCCAAAGCCTTACAAACATTGAGGGATAATTTAGAGAAAAAATTGGTTGGGATGAATTTACTACCGCCTATGTTTACCATGACTGAACTTCAAAAAGTTTATGAAGCGATATTAGGGGAAAAGTTACACCGAGGAACTTTCCAACGAAAAATATTAAGTTTGGGCATATTACAACGACACGAAAAACAGTTTTCAGGAAAAGCCCACAAAGCTCCGTTTTTGTATAGCTTTGG
>JALONS010000463.1 GCA_025454855.1 Arcicella sp. | reverse complement strand
ATGATGGGTAGTTTCTCAATTTTAAACTCTTGTAAAATAACCTCCGCTTCATCTAAAGATGTTCCTTTTTTGGCGGTAATGAGGTTTTCTTTCGTCATTATATCCGTTACTTGGCGAGTCATATCTTTCTGAAAACGCAAATCACGGTTGGTCAAAATACCGATGAGTTTTCCATTGGCATCAATGACTGGAATACCACCAATTTTAGACTCTCTCATGATTTTATGAGCATCCCCCAGTGTCTGTCCTTGCGTTAGTGTAATAGGGTCAATAATCATTCCCGATTCTGACCGTTTTACCTTTCTCACTTGTGCGGCTTGTTGGGCAATCGTCATGTTTTTATGAATGATACCAATACCACCATTTTGAGCCATCGCAATCGCTAAATCGGCTTCCGTAACAGTATCCATAGCAGCCGAAAGAATCGGAATATTAAGCGTAATGTTTTTAGTAAGTCTGGTAGTGGTGGTTACTTCACGAGGAAGAACTTCTGAGTAAGCAGGCAGGAGAAGCACATCGTCATACGTGAGGGCTTCAAAAAGGAACTTCGATGAGTCTAACATGGCAAATAGCGTTGATATTGTTATTTGCAAGACAAAGTTACTATGAATTTTGTACTTTTAAAAGATTTTACCAAGAATACTTATTAAATGATTGTGAAATTTTGATAGGATAAGGACAAAATATTTACATTTGTAGAAATAAAATGTTTGGTTATGACAGCAACATTGGAAAGAAGAACAAGAACTCGGGTGATTCCTCAAGCACTTGTTTATGAGGTGTTAGACGGAAAACCGTTCTACTATAAAAATTATAAAGAAGTTCTATCGAAAAAGAAAACCCTTGAAGCAATTATGGGATGTAGTACCTTGCAGGCAGAATTGATTTCCTACATAATGGAAATGTTTTTTACCACTGTTAAGCCTTTTAATAATCAATATCGAATTTATTGTAACGAAATTGGTAGTCATATCGACCATCGGAACAACTTATCAAATGACATTGCTATTTTTGAGAAATCTGTGCTGACACCTGATAAAATCAATACAAAATATGCAGAAGTACCCGCAAAAGTAGTGATAGAAATTGATATCAAAGCGGATTTATCAGACCCCGAAGATAGTGGTTATGTATATCGTAAAACCCAAAAGTTATTGGATTTTGGTACTGAAAAAGTCATTTGGATTTTTACACTTTATGGTAAAATATTAATAGCGGAACAAGGGCAAGACTGGATTACCAGAAGCTGGGATAAAGACGTAGAATTAATGGCAGGGCATAGTTTTAATATAGAGAACCATCTTCGACAAGAAGGCATTATTCAGTAAATTAGCAGGCGTAGAAAGGTATCTACGCTTTTTTTATGCGTAAAATATGAAACAAATATGCTTGATGTTTTTGATTATCAAATCGTTATCAGGTTTTTCTCAAACAAAAAAATATACTTTCTCCGAACCTAAAATGGGTTCTCCGTTTAATATTACTTTATACACGGATGATTCTGCTAATGTGAAACGAATTGCCACCAAAGCCTATCAAATAGTGGATTCCTTAAATTTGATTTACAGTGATTATTTACCCCATAGCGAACTCAATCGGCTTTCGGCAATGGCAGGTAAAGACACCACCGTGAAGGTATCAGAGTCAATGTGGGATATTTTACAAAAATCATCAGTAGCTTCTCAGAAAAGTAAAGGAGCTTACGATATTACGGTAGGAGCAGTGGTAAAACTTTGGCGAACCATTAGAAAAGAAAAAGTTTTACCTACTAAAAAAGTATTGAAAAAAGCCACTCAAAGTGTTGGTTATCAATTTATCATACTTGATTCCGCAAGGCATACAGCGAAAATTTTACGCCCTAACACCCAATTAGACTTGGGCGGTATTGCCAAAGGATATATTGCTCAGGCAGTGGTTGATTTCTGTAAGCTATCAGGCATACAAAAAGTATTGGTAGATGCAGGCGGAGATTTGGCGATGAGCGGTTCGGGCTGGAAAGTGGGTATTACCATTCCCAATTCAGAAGAGTTGATGGAGTCTTACTTGGTGCTTGATAATCAAGCAGTTGCCACCTCTGGTAATATGTATCAGATGGTAGAAATGAATGGGAAACGTTATTCACATATTGTAAATCCACAGACGGGTTTGGGCGTTACGCATCAACGAAATGTAACCGTTATCGCCCCCGACGGTGCTACTGCCGATTGGCTGGCAACGGCTTGTAGTGTATTATCGGTAAAGAAATCCTTGAAACTCATCAGAACGATGCCAAACTGTGAAGTATTGATAGCGGAAGTTCAGAAAGGAAAATTGAAAAAATGGCAGTCGGCTGGGAAAATTGAAAAAATGGCAGTCGGCTGGGTTTGAACAATATTTGGTAAAATAACTTGTAAGACCATTTCGCAAATTGTACTTTTGAAATATTAAATTCCGTAAAAAAAATGCCAAAAACAATCTTCTTTTTCTTGTATTTGATAAGTTACTTAACTTCAGCACAAGATTTTAAACCTTATGAACAAATCATACCAAACACTACCGTAAAGTTCAAAATGATGCCTATTCCTGCTGGGGAATTTACGCTGGGAAGTCCTGAATCTGAAATAGGACACGAAGCAGATGAAAGCCCGCAGGTGAAAGTGAAAATTGAGCCTTTTTGGATGGGTGCAACTGAAGTTACTTATGACGAATACCAATTATTTTTTGAAGAAGAGCGTGACCCAGAACCCAAACCCGATGCCATTACTCGCCCCAGTCCACCGTATATAGATTTTACCTTGGGAATGGGAAAAGTAGGTGGCTTTCCCGCCAATTCTATGCAACAATACGCTGCTTTGATGTATTGCAAATGGCTGTATTTTAAAACGGGGGTTTTCTATCGTTTACCTACCGAAGCCGAATGGGAATACGCTTGCAGAGCAGGGAGTAAAACTCGTTTCTTTTTTGGCGAGAACCCCGCTGAATTAGGAAATTACGCTTGGTTTAAAGCCAATTCAGCCGAAAAATATCACCATGTTGCCGAGAAAAAACCAAATGCTTGGGGCTTGTACGATATGTTGGGAAATGTAGCAGAATGGACACTTGACCAATACGATGCAGAATTTTATAAAACTATCTCAGAAGGCAAAACGAATCCTTATAATGTGAAAGTAAAGCGTTATCCAAGCACGGTAAAAGGGGGTAATTATCAAAGCGAAGAAAACGAATTACGAAGTGCCGACCGTCTGAAATCTGACCCAATCTGGAATCGTCGTGACCCACAAATCCCCAAAAGTAAATGGTGGAATGCCGATTCTCCATTTGTTGGTTTCAGAGTAGTTCGCCCAGTGAAACAACCTACCAAAGAAGAAGTTTTAGCTTTTTTTGAGGGGGTGTTGAAGTAGGACATTTCAAACAGAAACATTTATCAAATTAAAACCGTTATTTTTGAGCAAAAATCATCTAAGATTATACAAATAGTAGCCAATAAATCGGTCGTTAATTTACCAGCCAACGACCGATTTTAGCTTATATACATACAAGATTGTAATATTACCCAATTTTCAAAGCAACAATGTTCAATTACTTAGAACCAACATACATTAAAAACTTTATCCAAACCGCCCTGCACGAAGATGTGGGCGATGGCGACCATACTTCATTGTCCACCATTCCCAGCACTGCCACAGGGCGGGCGAGGCTTTTGGTGAAAGATACGGGCATTTTGGCAGGTGTCGAATTAGCCAAAATGATTTTTGCCGAAGTGGATGCCAATTTACAAGTAGAAACTATTTTGCAAGACGGGGCATCCATCACCAAAGGCGAAATCGTACTGACGGTGGCGGGTTCGTCTCAGTCTATTCTCAAAGCTGAACGATTGGTGCTAAACTGTATGCAACGGATGTCGGGCATTGCCACTTATACTGCTTCAATGGTGAAATTATTGGAAGGTACCAATACCAAATTATTGGATACTCGCAAGACCACGCCCAATTTCAGATTATGTGAAAAATGGGCTTGTAAAATCGGGGGAGCAGTCAATCACCGTTACGCTTTGTTCGATATGATTTTGATAAAAGATAACCACGTGGACTATGCGGGCGGAATCCATAATGCTATCAATCAAGCACTTGAATATTTAAAAACCACTGGGCGTGACTTACAGATAGAAATTGAAGT
>JALONS010000462.1 GCA_025454855.1 Arcicella sp. | reverse complement strand
ATAGAATTTTCATTTACACCAGGAACCAGCTGGCAATACAGTGGTGGTGGTTATACAATTATTCAAATGGCATTAGAAGATACTTTTAATAAACCCATTGCAGTGCTTGCGTCAGAATATATTTTTTCTCCGCTGGGTATGCACAATACAACAATGATACAGCCTAATGAAAATGGATTTCTGACAAACGTAGCACTTGTTCATGATAAAGATGGAATAGTGATTAAAACAGGGCTGCCCATTACGCCACAAGTTGCTCCCTCAGGAATGTGGTCTACGCCAACTGATTTGGCCAAACTTACTATTGAAATTCAGAATGCCTTACGTAACAAAAACAATAAAGTGATTTCTAGTACGGTGGCAAAAAAAGTAACGACAGTCACTTCGTTAAAAAATGCTGTAGGTGGCTGGAGCTATGGATGGCAAAAGTCTTTCGGTTACAATAACTATGATTGGTTTTGGGCTAACGGTTCTAATACAGGCGTAGGTGGTACTGTTGGCGGTACAATGACAGACGGAAATGGTTTCGTATTTCTTGCCAATGGTGAAAAGCCCAATCGTTTTCCAGTAATGATTCATACGCAAAAAACGATTCTGCAACTTATGGACTGGAAGGGGAAAATGCTTACTGAGGATATTCAGGAAATACCGAAAGCGCTCAAAGAAAAACTAGTGGGCACCTATGACGATTTTCTTTACAGTCAGGGAGTTGAAACTAAAATAGTGGAAAAGAATAACCGTCTGTATGTTGAATCTATGCTCGTGGAACATTTTAAAGGGAAAAATGATGCTGAATTAATCTATCTGAAGAACGGAGTGTTTAGAATTATTGATTACCCAAACTTATTACAATTTGTATTTGACCAGGAGAAACCAAGTGCTGTCATCTTAACAATCTGGTATGGTTACGAATTCTGTAGTCAATTCATGTTTACATGAAGATGTGATCGGTGTTATTACCGATTACATCTTCTAGTTTCAGGTCATGCAATGAGCTGGTGATTTACATAATGTGAAGGTGAATACAGTTCGGTGATAAAAAATCGAACGCAGATACATACCCACAACCCAAGCAATCAAACAGCCAAGTAAGTCGTTTCCCCTCGAATATCGGTTGAATCCCAACATAACTTACTTTCATTAAAAGATTTAATTATTTTTAAATGAACTTAATTACATCAAATGATTGCAAGCTACTTTAAGATTGCCCTACGATATTTAGCTAAGAACAAAACCTATTCATTTATTAATGTAGCTGGCCTAAGTGTAAGCCTCGCCTGCGCTATGTTAATGATATTATACACCAAAGATGAATTTAGCTTTGACAAATTTCACAAGGACATAAATTTCACACATTTAATCGTCATAGATGTTCGAAATCCTGATGGAAGTTCGTCAGATAAAATGGGTCTTACTAGTATTCTTCATGGCCCGCAGTTTAAAGATAACCTGCCTGAAGTGGCGTCATTCGTTAGGCTAAACAATAAATATCTGAATATTAAATTGGGTGAAGATATAAATAGTCAAAAAGTACTCGAAGCTGATAGTAACTTCTTTTCATTTTTTAGTTTTTCTTTAATTCAAGGCAATCCTCAGACGGCATTGCAAGACGTTCACAGCGTGGTCATATCAGAAGATATGGCTATCCGACATTTTGGAAATGAGGATCCCCTTAATAGAACGATCCTATTGGAAAGTGACGGGGTCTTTATTCCGTATACTGTTACGGGTGTTTCAAAACGTTGCCCACAAAACTCATCAATACAGTTTGAAGTTATAGTGCCACTAAAAGAGATATTTGATGACTTCAGTTGGGTAAATGTTTCTTACTCAACCTTTGTTAAGCTAAATGAGGGAAGTGATATAAAAGCTGTTTCATCAAAAATGCAAGAGATATTTGAAGCTGAATCCAAAGAGGTGATGGAGCAAGTTAGAAATTATGGATTTACCCAATCATTTTATCACCATTTACAGCCATTTACCGACATACACTTAAGCCAGGATTTTAAAGCCGAAGCAGGGTTAACAAATGCAAGTAATTCAATTTACTCTTATATACTTTCGGGTATTGCTGTGTTTATTTTGATTATTGCCTGCATTAACTTTATTAATCTCACTATCGCACGGTCAGCCAAGAGAGCAAAAGAAATTGGCATCCGTAAAGTGGTGGGTGGTGCAAGACAGCAATTGATTATTCAATTTTTGGGAGAATCCTTTTTACTCTGCCTTCTTTCATTTATAGGAGCAATGGTTCTTGCTCAATTGTTACTTCCCGCTTTTAACAATTTAGTAAATAAAGAACTCTCCCTTTCCTATTTAATCGACATCAGATTGATTGCTATCTATTTTTCACTTTTGATTTTTACTGGATTTTTAGCAGGGTTTTATCCGGCAATTGTTCTATCAGGATACAATCCGGTGCAGACTCTTTACGCCAGATTCAAATTATCTGGCAAAAACTATCTTCAGAAAATATTAATTGTATTTCAATTTACGTTGGCAACCTTTATGGTTATAGCTACTCTTACTGTTTATATGCAATTTGACTTTTTGATATCAAAAGATCTTGGATATAAACCAGAAAATGTAGTAAAGATCAACAAAAGTGGTTTAACTCACCGAGAAGCCAAAATATTTAGTGAAGCACTATCAAAAAGCTCTAATATCATTTCCACGTCACCTCAACATCATGGAATGGAAAATGGTAAGATTAACACTGACTCAATTTTGCACTTTACATACGAAGCAGTAGATGAAAATTTTATTGATTTATTCAATATCAAAATTGCACTCGGAAGAAATTTCTCTTCATTAAATTCATCTGATTCAGCCAATGCTGTTATTATTAATGAGGCCTTCGCGAAGAAAGCTGGCTGGAAAGAGCCAATAGGAAAAGAAGTAAAAATGATGGACGGAGCTGTTCGAAAGGTAATCGGAATTGTGCGAGATTATAATTATGAATCCTTAAAGCGAACTATTGAACCACAACTTTTTTCGCTTGCTTTTAACGTTGATTATCCATTTTATCAGCACCTCTTGGTTAAAATACAACCAAACTCCGAATCCAATTGTATTCCCTTTATAGAAAAAACGTTTAAGGAATTATTCCCAATGCAGCCTTTTACATATCAATTCTATGATGATATTAACTTGATTAGCTACGAGACGGAATCAAAATGGAAGCAAGTTATTCTGTCAAGTGCCTTTCTAACAATCTTTATCGCTGGTATCGGACTGTTTGGTCTATCTATTTTAACAGCAGAAAGCAAGTATAAAGAAATAGGAATTCGGAAAGTTTTAGGGGCGTCAG
>JALONS010000015.1 GCA_025454855.1 Arcicella sp. | reverse complement strand
ATTTGTTCCTGAAGCATAGTCAATAAATTCTGAGACTACATCAAAGTTTCGAGCTTGGGCATAGCCTCGTAATTGGACTAATTGAGTTTCGGGGTCTTGACCTTTATCAAGGGTTGAAACCCTTGCATATAATGCAACCCGTTTTGTAATATTGGACTGATTTTTCATTTGTCTTCTGTATCAAAAAGGAACTCCTTTACAAATATACTTTTTTGCCTTGAAAAACCTCCTTGAAAGCCATTTAAACAGGGCATGAGTCTGACACCCTTTTTGATAGGAGAAATATAGGTCAAGTAGTAAATATTTTCAAATGTAACGTTACAATGAAGCGTTACGTAACGTTACGAGCCATTATAGGGCATTCGCTACGAATCATCAAACTTTCGCTACGAATTATCAAACATTCGCTACGAATCATCAAACATTCGCTATGAACACATAAACATTCGCTACGAATTATCAAACATTCGCTACGAATCATCAAACATTCGCTACGAATCATCAAATATTCGCTATGAATCATTAAACATTCGCTACGAATTATCAAACATTCGCTACGAATCATCAAACATTCGCTATGAGCTTTTATTGTGAGAAATCAATCTTAAATTTTATTGCTTTGTATCTACTGGTTTCTATGATACACTAAACAGCTATCTTAAACCATCTCTACTTCCCGTCAAGTACTCCTTTTTAAGGAATGATTTTTTTGTACACTTTTTTACGTTTTGTGAGAAGATTTATCCTCAATTTTAGATTGGTTAAATTCTTCGTTATTACTATAATTTTTCCCCACTCTGGAGGGTATCAAAAAGTATGGGACAAGATAAAGCAGAGCTTATATTAAATGGCTCGAAGTATTCAGTAGAGCCAATTAATATAATCAAAAGTAATCGAGAAAGCGTTTACCTCACACTTTTTTATAGACCTCATTATTAAACATTAAGTCTTATTGTGATTTCCATATTCCAGATTATAAAATTTAATCATCTGCTTTTTTCAAAATATCCAACCCTTTAAAGCGGTAGGAATCATGGCATAATGCTTTATCAAAAATATTAATCGCCCTTATTTTATTTAGTTTATCATCATCTCGAAAGTTTTTATGACAAGATAAGATAATGTCAAATAAATACGAAGAATGATAGTATTCTTCAACTTGGTATTCTTCAAAGTTTTCAATCAAATCTAAACAATCACTCGGATATTCACCTGTGAAATTTAGTAGATATTGGTAAAAACTGTCAGGATATTTATCACGAGTAAGTATGGAGTTCCTGTACTGCTTCATAAATGGTAGTAGCTCCTTAAAATTCTTATCAACTTTACGAAAAACAGAATCATAAGCCCTTGAAAATTCTTCACTTCCTTCTTCTAAAAATCTGTATAAAATATTGCTACACTTTTCAAAGTATTTCCCATTATCTGAAAACAAATTTTCTCCTGCTTCTTTTACAATTTCTATTTTACATTTTTGATTTAGTTCAAAATATTGATTCATTATTCCATATCCTTCACTCTCTTCAAACAACCACAGCCAGAATAAACTTTCTGTCATTTTGGGTAAAAAATCTTTATCATCTGGAAATAACATACAATTAAAATAGAAAGGTTTTATAATATCAAAGTCCTCTCTTGCAAGCCAGTAAGCTACATTAACTGCACATTTAAATACTTCTAAATCTGGATTTTGTGTCAATTTTAAAAATATATAGAGTGTTTTCTGTCTATCCAAACCTATCAAGTTTTGTAAATGATTCATAATAGCACATTTAACTGAATTTGGAGCATTCTCAATAATTTTTTGCAATGTTGAAAATAAGATTTCTTGGTATTTATCTGTTGTAATACAGTACATTAAATTACTTATTGCCGCTCCTTGAATTGAATTAATGCCATCAACATAATTTCCATTATCAGTGTCTTTCTCCTCAACTGTTTGTAGCAAAGACATTTTTTTCAAGTAATTTACTACATCATCATTAACAGCTCCAGTATTAATAAAATAGGTTGTTATCCAGACATAAGATAAATCGTGACCCTTATTTTGAGTGCGGCAAATTGCTTTAACCCATAAGTTTCTCAATATCAATGAGTTAACTTTAATATCCTTTAACGCCTCTAATGAAGAAGTTACATAATCGCCAGCGATACCTTCATTAGAAACGATTTGTTCGATAAATGATATTAATCTCTGGGGATTTATTTTTATTTGCTCAGCAAACACTCTCGAAAAATCTCGTGCATCATACTTTTTAAAGAGTTTAAGCCACTGTTCATCGTTCAACTTATTGTAATTAATTGCTCTCGGATGAATAGTTTTGACACTTCTTCCGCCTCTTTTTCTTACTACTTTTTTATACTTGCTACATTTCCTATCAAGCTCTAAATAAACTTTTTTGAGAGTGGGGAATTGGTCAAACTCAACCGATGGTATTGCCGATACAAATAAATATTTATAGGTTTTTAATCTGATGAAACATTCACTATCCTCATTATCTTTTGTCCAAGTAGGATATCTTTGGTAGAAAAATCTGTCTTGTAACCAGTCTTTATAATATCGGAGTTCACATTTATTGCTGATGTTTAATATTATATCATTCACAACTCTTTTCTGTTCAATATCTAAAAATGAGTAACTTAATTGTATCGCTTTTTGTAGTAGCTGCTCAATAGTGGTTTTTACACCTGTAAAGCCTTTTTGCTCATTAAAGTTTTTAATAAAATCAAAGATGTCGTTCTTAAAAATATGTGGATTTTGTATATAACCATTTAACAATAATCGTTGAATTCTGATAAACTTAGTATTCTTATATCTTTCTTTAAAGAATTGAAATATCGAATCATTATTTTTCGCCAGTATTTTGATATTAGCTACCAGTGTTTTTAGAAAAGTTTTATGCCCATCTTCAAATGAGTCAATTTCCAAACTATCATCATTAAGACTACCTCCCCAAGCATAGTCATCCATTAACAATGTACCTTTAATAAGAGATTTTCTTTTATATAATTGTGCTTCTAAGATTTCTAAGCATAAACTCACTGTTTTATCTGGATATTTAGCAAATAATTTTGCAAGTAGTTCATTTTCAGAGTGATTTAAATCTATTTTTTCTCTATATTCTTCCGTTTTTGACGTTTTTTTGTAAAAAATAATTTCTCTAAATTTATCAATTACCCACTCAACATCGTCATTAAGGGCATTTTCTAAAATATGAAAATACCTAAAGCTATTTCCCGTTAGAACAACCGATTTGGAATAATAAATATCGAAAAGCTTTTTAGGAATTGGATTTGTCCACCGCTCTGTTCTGTATAATAAGTCTTGAAATACGAGTGCTTTATCTTTAAAATCAAAATCAATACTATCAAGGTAGTCAAAAACACTATCAGGGGTATATCTAATATTATTCATTAACAATATACGCCAACGATTTATTTTGATGTTATCTTCTGAGAGTATCAAATCATTTAGTACATCCTCGTTTATTAAGAAGGTCAGCCACATACTCCCATAGGCTGACTCTATGAATATTTTCCTATATTCTGGAATTGGTAATATTTCATCTTTTATTAATTGCATTTCTGCACTTGAAGGGCTTTCAACATAACCTAAAAAATTGATTACTAACAATTTAATATGAAATGCAATATTCTTTGAAGATAAAATTTCAGAAGTATTTTGTATATAGTCTTTAGGATTCTCTTCTCTTAAAAAAGTTAGAACCATTTTAAGTGTTGCTCTAATTTCAAGACTACAATTATTCTCAGATATGTATTCAAGAATATCCTTATTCTTTTTTGCAAACATTTTTGCATAACAATAATCGTAAAACGTTTGATGAAAAAACTGAATTTTATTACCAGTTTTTGTAATAATCCCTTCACTTGATAAAAACTCTAATTGTTTAGGGTAATCGTCTTCAAAAATTGAAATAGGTATGCTTAATCCTTGTTTATACACCTTTTTTGAAAGTTCAAATAATAGATTCTTGACTTTTTTCAAAGGAATATCATTACTTTTCTTAATTATTTGCTTCCAAAAAATGTTATATAAATCTTGAAGTGTCTGGATACCACTATAATTCTTTATGGAGGCGTGGACTTGACAAAATATATCAAGATGATTGGGGACTCTTAATAATTCAAAGAGTTTTTTAGAGATAGTTGATTTTAGTTCTAAATGAGATAGAACATCGTTTACATTTGTTTCCGAAAGAACATCAACCTTAATTTTATTAACAGAGGATAAATCTCTAAATTCAGTGTCAGTTGCTAAATCATATTCACGTACTGATGCAATTACTCTTACATTTTTTTGTTCTTTTAATTCATTCACTAATCGTCTAAAAATGATAGAGTAATCATTTTTTAGGCTTTGAGATTGTGATAAAGCATCAATTTGGTCAAAAAGTATTACTACCCTATCATACTCAAATGCTAATTCTTTAACCGAATCAACAATACCATATTTTAAATTCAGTCTTTCTTGAAGTTCTCTACTACTTATGGATAAATTTCTATCTGCTTTAATGGAGAGTGTTGGAATGTTTTCTTCTTGTAATTTTTGAGTTAGTTGCTTCATTATTACACTTTTCCCATAACCTGCCTTTCCAACTAAAACAGCGATTGGGATGTCTTTATCGCCAACAGGAGATTTTATCCAGTTAAATATTTCACTTACTTCTAAACGCTCTATTTGGCTACTGTTTAAATTTCCAAATTCACTTTTCTGTACTTTTAGGATTTCTTGGGATGCTTTTTTAAAATCTGAATTTGCGACATTAATATTAATTTTTGGTTCAGCAATAATTACGTTTTTTAGTTCAAAGTATCTTGTCTGAATATACTTATTGTAAGATTTAGATAGATAGTTTTCTAAATCTTCTTCTTCTATTCGTTTTATCTTTAATTTGCTTAGAACTTCAATTAACTCATCTTTGATAACCTCATATTCTAAGTCTTTTAAATCTCGTTTATTCTTGACAATTACGCTTTTAACTTTTATACCTAACTTTAATTCATTTGAAAGACTATCTTTAAAATTGTTTATATGTTTGATAGTAGCTTTTGAAAATTTTGGAGCTACATAATAATAGTAAAAATCATTTTTATCGTAAATAAGAGAATTATCATTTATATAATGTAATGAAAATTTTAGTATTTCATTTTCAAAGTCGGAAATATTGATATCGTCTTTATATCGCTTACATTGAATGACACCATAGTTTTTTTGTTCTCTATATAAAGCAATGTCTCGTCCTTTGTCATTCGTTCCATCAACATTAGCGGCATCATCAAAAAGCATTTTAAATTCTCCTTGATGTATTTCACTTTTAAAAATTGCACATACTAAGGCTACAAAAGTATTTGAAGGTAATTGGTTGTATGGAAGAGTAAAGTTTTGATAGGCTGTTGGTTTGAAACTCATATTCCCGAAATATTATTATTACTAATATAGATTATCACTAAAGAACGCCAAAAAACTAAGTATAATTTCTTGTGATTATTGCTCCTCAATACTCTTTTACTTGATTAGCAATTACAAAAATATCTTATTATTTATCTCTCGCCCCTTAGCATTAGTAATATTGACCAATCAACTATTTATAAACATTCTATGTTAGTCTAACTGCTATGGTGTGTATAGTCTGTTTTACTATTTATTATCTACAATGATAAAAGGTTATTTCATTTAAAAACATTATCACTTCCATTCAAGCTCTAATCGAACAACAATAGTGGCTTTCGTCTTTTCATCTGTTCGAGCCTCTGAAATGGTCGTTGGATAAGGAGTATTATTAGTAGATGTGATTTTGGTATAATTACTCATTAATACTCTCACATAACCCATATATTCATCATCACTAAGGTTGTCGAAATCATAAGCATCTATATCAATAGGTTTGGTGAAGTCCTTTATTTCATAATCAACATTACTCCAAGTAATTTTTCCACTACTTATCATTGAAGATGTTACATCCGTAAATCTTTTTTCTGGAACACGTCTTATAATTGTTCCTTCGGGTGTGGATAATCCATAGAAAACATCAGGAAGTCCGCCAAAATCCCAATCATTTCCATCAGGGTCTTTTGACGGTAACTCGGTGAATGTTATAGATTTAATGACAACTTTCTGTGGATTTATCACACAGTTTTTTTCTACATAATCTGCCGTAAACCCTATGCTCACAGGATTATTAGTTGATAAATATCTAACGGTGTACCCAATCGGGACACCTAATGTCGGTTTGTTTGCACCATTTTTTACATAATCATAAATCTTTGTAAAGATGCTTTTAAAATCCGTTTTATCTGTACCTATGATATTAGCAGCGTCAGTGGCACTTCCACCAACAATTACAATATCGGTAGAAAGGTTTTTGAAAATTTGTTGGTCTTTGTCACTTATTGTAAAACCTACTTTTCCTAATCCATTATTTAATTTCAACGCCAAATCTTTTTCCGTGAGTTGCTCTTTACCAGAATAAGTAATTTTTGCTATCAGAACCCTCCCATACACCACTTGACTAATATAACCTAACGGGTTATTACCAGCCACTATGTTTTTCAAATCTTCGACTTTGATGCCACTTCCAAAGAATCCAGAAGGTGAACCAGCATAGCCCACAGAAACGGTTTGATATTTTTGTGTAAAAACAATGAAAGCTGATTTCTCCTCGACTTTATCACTAACTTTTAAAGCGGCACTTCCTGAAATTAGCCCCCATCTTGCATTGATACCAAATTCTAAAAGTCCCTGTTGGGTATTGTACGCTTCTTTGCAATTGTACGTGTAATCCGCTTGAACTGTACCTCCAAACTGGGTGGTTATTTCATCAATTGCTTTTTTCACAGTACTAAGGTTCGGATTGTTTACTACCTTGGAGGTTGCCCCAGTTAGGGTGGAAGTTAAAGTAATATCTTCTCTTGGAATATTTCCAAGACTCGTTAAAACTCCATCATTGGCAAACTCATTAAGTTTTACAATTGCTCCAGGGTAAAGTTCAGAAGTATTGGAATTATTAAAATCTGTATTAGAAAATTGGTCAATTGGGCTACTAAATTTCCAATAGCTTTCTTTACAAGCATACTTTGATTCCCCTGATAAGACATCATTACTCGTTTTTTCCTCAACCTTAACCCGTGAAGACGGTGATGGTTTCATTAATTCTGGAATACCTCTAATAAGAGCATCAATATCAGCAATAGGTTTTACAGGTTCAGAATCCGTTTTTTTACAAGCAATATGGGAGAATAAAATGGATAAAATAAGTAGATTTTTAATTAAACAAATGTGTTTCATCGTCTTGTTATTGAGATTTAATTCTGCATTTAAAATGTATTGGGTGTACCAATTGGTAAATTTATGATTTTATCTATTAATATGTTAGCGTAGAATTACTTAGTTTAGCGTAATTTTATGAAATACTTTTACTTTTTGTTGATTTATTGATTTAATTTTGCCACTCTTCTATTTAGAGAAAATTATGTAGTAACCTTTCAATATCATGTAACTATTAGTCCTACGATACAATAAATTATACCATTAATTTAATATGGACACTTTTAGGTCAGCCAATGAAAAAAGAAAATCGTTTTATCAATATTGAACTTAAAATGTTGATAGAGAATCAGAAAACCTCCATTAAGTTTTATACTATCTTCGCTTTTGCTTTACTATCCATTGGTTTAGGCTTGATTATAACTTTCATTCATGTTCACAAAACCGCAAAATCTCCTGCTGATACCAATACGATGGTCAATGGTATCATGACTGCCAGTGGTGCATTATTAGCTTCATTGAGTGCGATTCCATTAAAGGAAATATTTGCGAAACGTGAAAAATTAACCGCTTACAGAATTGTGAAGCATCACTTAGAGGAGTTTGATGCGGATGAAGGAAACATGAATGAAAACGAGTTAATCAAAATGAGAGAACTTGTCTGGAAAGTAATTGAACATACTACTTTAGCTTAATAAAATTTACTAAAATACTACTCATGAATATAGGACAGGATTTAAACGATTTACTCAATAATGCAATAGCTTTACAGAAAAAACAAAGGATAAGAACCGTTGTTGCGGTTTTATTAATTGCTACAATTGGGATTGCTTTGTTTTTTTATAGCAATATTTTTACTGCTAAAACAGTCAAAGAAGAGATTCAAAAAGATTCTATCATTACTAATGCCATCTATAAAAAGGTTGCCAAAAAACAGAATGATGATGTTAAAATGATTATCGAAGACTATTTTAATGCTCGTGTGAGCAAAAATGTGGATTCTATTGCTCAATTCTATGCTGATACGACTTTTGATTATTACTATTCTTATCCAAATCAGTTCCAAAAAAATATACCTATATTAAGTAAAAAAGAGGTATTGAGAATAGAGAAAGTTGATTTTAGGAAAAAAGATAATCGCATTTTTGAATACACTGAATTCCTAACTTTTTCAGAAAATTTGGATGAGAGTTGGACGGTTTTAGTAAAAGGAAAACAATTTAGTAAGGGTAAAATGTACGATGCCATTTTAGAAATCAAATTAAAGGGGAGTCCTCATAAAATCTATTCTATTAGACCTTATATTGATACTTTTAGAAAAATGTAGTTAACACTGTTACTATCAATAATCTCATCATTTAGTAGAATGGCACAAGCCAAATAACTTTTTTATTTGAAGTGACTTTAGACTTATTTTTCATCTTGACGAAAACAATTTTCAAGTTTTGCAATGCAATTTTAAATAACTCTCATAGAATTATTTAACCCCTTTGTAGATGCTCATCAAAAGTAAACTTAACACATTTATTCAAAAAATAGAAAGTATTTTTATCTATTTACCTATGTGCTTATGGGGTTGTTAATCTTTGAAAATAGATAGGGCTTGCTTCTCATTTTTCCCACTTGTAAAGATATAAGTATTTCTATTTTTCAAATTTTTATCCTTACAAATGGGAAGAAAACATCACAAAAAAGTTGCCCCAATGCAGCACATTGGGGCAATCTTATTGATAAGTAAACCTTTTAAATAACAATACTTATTCTAACCAGTATATTAAAACTATATTCTTTTATAAGGACAGACCAAACAAAAACTACAAAATATACCATTGTTTAGCAAAATATTGCTATATTTGATATGCTTAAATAGCTTTTTTGATTGCTAATGCCTGCAAAAGTTACCCCTAAATCGCCACCGCCATAGCATTTAGGGCTTTTGCAAGCATTAAAAATCAACATAAAATTAATCCATAATTGCTACTTCCGAAGATAAAATGGCTTTTCGTCTCCTTGATACTTTAAGTATCATCCCGTTTTTCATCGTCACCAAAGCCCTTGATTGATGATACGATTGGATAAACTGTGGATTCACTAAACTACTCCTATCTATCCTCTGAAAACCATGCGTTTGTAAAAAAGCCTCAAAATATTTCAGGGTATGAGCCACCATTCGTTCACTACCGTCTCCTAATATAAAGGTCGTATAATTAACGTGACCTTTGAGCATCACTATAAAATTTACGGGTACACTCAGGCGGGTTCTACTGTTTAATACCACTCGGTTGGGATTATGAGTACTTGGATAGGTCTTCATAGAGGTATTTACTATGATAAAGGGTCAGTTTTAAAATCTTAGAGCAATTCCTGCATTCAATTGATGATAGTCTCCTTGATAGAATACAGGTACAAAAGATATTTTGGAACTCATTAATTTTTTGTTGTATTCTGCTACCGCTTGGCGGAGTTTATTGTTTGCACTCCCATTAACGATAAATGCAATGATTAGTACTCCTGCTCCTGATGCAAATATGCCTGTACTAAAGGGTTTACCAGATATAGCCCCTCCCAAAGTCCAACCAATGCCAAAGCCTCCTATAAAACCTAACACATTGGCTGTTCCTCGGTTCGATTTGTAAGATTCTAACAAAGGAGTAATTTGTTGATTTGGCTCTCTTAGTAGGATAGATTCTATTTCTTTGGGTTTGTTATAATGAACTCCTTTGTAGAGGATGCCACTACTTTGATAATGAACTGTATCTTGGCTCACTTCTAAAGTTTGTGCCGAAACTTTAGAAATAAAAAAAAATAAAATAAAGGTTGAAATTTTGAACGTTTTGTTTATCATGTTAAGATTCATAAGAAGATAAAGTAATGTTTTGATAGTTATTTTTTTGTGGTAAATAGATTTGAAATCCTAATTGCAGAGCAAAAGCCACATGATTGCGGTAGATAATTTACTTTTTGGATATAAATAACCCAAACCTAATCCAGTAACGATTACTGGCATTCCTTACTCCCTTACTGAATAATATAAAGAAGTTTTAGAGCTTATATTTATAAATTTATACCCTTGCACAGTTGTAAAAATTTCTTGACAATCTTTATTTGGGAAACTATTTCCCAATAAACTTACTGTTATTAAATATTTTTCCTTTTTCTTCAATTTCGGTAAAGAATTAATATTTTCAGATAAAATCAAAGGTTTATCTTTCTTTAAAATTAATTGATTATCTAACTTTAAGAAATCTACGCAAAAATTAGTTGGGTATTTGGCAATCAAATAGTTCTTAATAAATTCTTCATTTTCTTTATTATCACTAATAATTTCACAACCATTGTACTGAAATTGTTTTGTAAACAATTCATTTGCTTTCCATTGATTAGTCCAGTTTTTGTATTTATTACCCTTTTGAACCTTGAAAATTTTAATATTAATATTTGTATTTCTAAAAAGATAATAATTATTCATAGATGTATTTTCTATATTAATAGCTAATTCAACACTTTTGATACTATCACAAATAATATTTTTTCTAATTATAGCATTGATTTTTATTCCTTTATTTTGAGAAAAACAGTCTGTGAGATTTACTAACAGAAAACTAACGAGGAATAATCGGGAAATTAGGGATATTGACATAGCTATCTGAATTTTAAAATTTCTACCTAACAAAATAGCTTACTACATAGTCAGAAAAGGCATCCACATTAAACTAATTTCCTGAAATTATTACAACAGTAAAGACTACCATCACTTTACATTAATCTCATTTTAGTTTTAGGTAGTTTTTGAATTATTTTTTGACTGTGAAGTTTTGCTCTTATATACTTCACGATATTATCAAATCTGTTTGCTGCACCTGCATCTTTCTTAGGAAAACAACTTGTATCAAATTTTATTTCTTGTTTTATCCCGTTGATTTGGACTTTTAGAGTTGTATTGAAAGAAGGAATCATAAACTGAGCATTTGATGCACATTCAAAATATTTAGGAATTGACAGAACATCATTTTCTATTAATACTTTATAAATCTCCTCTTTATCTTTCTGAGATAAAGTATAAACAACAATCGTATCTAAAAATTTATCGTTAATCGCTTTTCGAGTAAAGCTACCATTTATTGAGTTGTAAGAATCAATATCATCTATTATTTCAAATGAAAAGCCTTTAGGTATTTCCTTCGGATATTTTGAACAGCATATTGAAATATGTATTGCTATGAGAAATGTGAAAAAATGAGTTAATCGCATATTAACATGAGAATTTTAGACTTTTCAGTAGAATTCAATAAATTTCAAAATGAATTGTATCACTTTTTATCGTGGGATTTTCAATAAATTTGAATTTTCCCCAATATTTCGGCAAATCATATTCAGACCGTTCATTTTTCTCATTCCATAGCTTTATAGAATGAAATAAACGTTCCTTATCTATTTTACAAAATGCTCGATATTTGCCTTTTAGTGTTTCATGAGAAAGAAATCTAATACCTATGTTCAAAACATTATTCATAGTATTTGAAAATGTAAATACAGAGTCTTTTTTAAGAAATGTCATGTAAACGCTATAATTATTTATTTCTAATAAATTTTTATTATTTATAGGTAAATTCAATACTTTTAGTACCTCCTTTGAAATAGTATCATTGAAATTATATTTTTTAAACCCTTCTCTTTCCCTTCCTTCATTTGGGTAAAACTTATCTCTATTCATGTAGTCATTAGGGGTACTTTTGAAAATATATAACCATTTGCCATTTTTTCTAGTTTTTCTATGGTTATAGTTGGAGAAAGTAAGGCAATATTCTGTTTTTGATTGTTAAATATATTCGCCTCAAAAGCATAGCCCTTTTCAAACCTTTCTTCGTAAGGTGTTACGACCAATAAACTTAGTTTGACTGGAATTTTAGAATACTCAACTTGTTTACTACACCCGAAGAAAAAGATACTGCTCAGAATGAATAAAAAAATCTTTTTCATGGTTAATTATTTTGAATTTATTTGAATAACTAATCGTCCTCATCCGAAATACTTGGAAACCTTTGAAACTAATAATCAAGGCTAAATATCACCAAACACGAATAATCAACGTGTCACTTGTTATATCCACTTGATTAATGATTTCAAAATTTCCAATAGATTTACCAATTTTTACTTTCTCTATTCCATTATTTTGATTCTGTAATTTTAATATGGTTGGGTCTTCTCTATTTCTAAAAAAAACTCTATAATTCCCTTTTTTTATATTTTTTTTAAAAAAATCAGATGAAAAATCCAAATATTCATCTATTGAACGAGAAAATAAAATAGTTGAATCTTGTTTCAATAGACTAAAATAAACACTACTTATTCTTAATTGATTTATATTATATTCATTTACAGGGAAATCTATTTTCTTAATAATATTTTTTTTCATAATATCATCTTTGTCGTGTTTTCTAAAACTATTCATTTCTTCCAACTCATAAGGATGAAAACCTTTATCGTTCATACCTACGAAATATGAATCAGAATAAATTTTTTCCCATCTACCCCTTTCATTTTGATATTCTATTTGAAAAACTTGATTTGGAAAAGCTATATCCTTTTTCATTAAATTTTTCACCTTTCCTAAAATTGCATAACCAACTCTTTTCCCCTGATTATTTTCTGAAATAACCATTAATTCTAATCCGATGTGGAGTTTATTGAGACCTTTATTCTTTCTGAAATCTGAACATCCCAAAACAAGCAATAAAGAAATTATTAAAATGCCGATTTTTTTCATATTTCTATTTTAGTTTAAGGGGTATATTGAATCTTCTCCAACCCCAAATGTAAGACATATCTGGTGGAAGATTTTTTAAAAAATTATCTCTTACGTGATTTATATAGATTGCAGTTTCTCCAACGCTTTTTGATGCAGCTAAACTATAACTATATGCTCCTGCTTCTGAATGAAGCCCAAATTGAATATTACCGTCTTCTGCACCATATAACGCCACCATTTTCTCAAATAACCCTTGTGCATAATGGTTTGCATGAACAAATTCATGACCAAGTACAACAAATAGCCTCTTTGAATTCACAAATGCCGTCTTTGCAACATAAATATCTGATTTCGCTCCACTGTAATATATTGTTACTGCATCAGAGTTAGTATTACTCTGAATTGTTCCCGTTTCTGGATTATATGTATTACCTCGTTGTCCTCTTAATTGGTCTGCTGTTAGTACTGCTCCTACGTTTGCTTGATTTTTATCAAAACCATTTGATTCAATAAAATTATCT
Source organism: Arcicella sp. (assembly GCA_025454855.1). GTDB lineage: Bacteria > Bacteroidota > Bacteroidia > Cytophagales > Spirosomataceae > Arcicella. The sequence continues at coordinate 17,058 of JALONS010000015.1, read as the reverse complement.
AAAAAACTTTGCTCAAATGGTAACTCTGTTTTACCATCATACCCTGTGGGTGTTTTAACACTTGATGCTATTTTTGATTGCATACTTAAATGACCAATTCCTGCCATAGCTCCACCCGAAATACCTCCCGAAATCGCACCACCCAGAAATCCATCGCCAAAACTACCACCATTCATCATTGAGCCGATTCCGCCTGAGATACCCCCCGAAATAAAGCCCCCTGCTGCCCCTCTCAATATTGAACCTCCTAATGTTCCAGCTTGTCCCAAAATCCCAGCCATTCCTGCACCGACACCACCACCAATCGCACCTGTTACCGCTCCCGTCAAAAACCCTTTACCATAACTTCCTCCATTACCCTGACTAATCGTTCCTCCAAGATGAGCGCTAAATAATGTCATCATCAAAAAAGGTACGAAAGCAAATCGTCCATCGGGGTCTATATGACTGGTTGGTGCGTTCCCACAATACGCAAATGTACTCACTCCCTTAAACTGGTCTTCGGGGTCGGGCGTAAACCATCTGCCCAATGTCCTATCCTGTATTCTCCAGCCAAAATCTGACCATTCTTCTAATCCGTCTAAGGATAAATCCTCTTTCCCCTGCCACGTATAGCGGTCATTGTTAGTAGAAGAAAACTGATAACGGTGTAATTTAAGCTCTAAACCCCAAGCATCGTAGGCGTAGGCTTGCGTTACGAAAGCCGTTCCTAAACTGTCTTTATAACTGAGTCTTAGATTCCCCAAATGGTCAGTATATCCATATTCCAACTTCCCATTCACATAACGTCCCTCCGAGTTTTGTATTTCAGAGAGTTTATAATCATTCAGAGAATTGATAGTCCCCGTTGCCGTATAAACCATCTCTCCATCGTAGAACGTGTAACTCTTCTGCCCACTCAATACCCGTTCCGTCCGTCGTTTCTCTCCTGAACTACCATAAAAGTATTGGATTGAATCGTTGTTGGCAAATTTAACTTTCGATACCAAATCTAAATAATTGTATTCTATCAAACTGATACTGCGGTTCAAATCTTTTTTAAGTTTCCCATCCGCATAATACTCATAATCATCCCCCGAATTCGTACCATTCTTGAAACCACCCAACGATGCCCGAATGGCATTATCCGTAACCCGCTGTAATTTATTACCACCACTCAGATACTGATAATCCAACGAATCTATTTTGGTCGTTAAGAAACCGCTCCCATTGGGTACTTTCGCCATTCTTGATAGAAACGTAATATTGCCATTGGCATCATAACTAACCCTCGGAATTGAAAAATTCTCTTCCCCCACGCCCGAAATGGCACTCGTTAAACGCCCTGCTCGGTCGTAATAGTAGGTGTAACTTTTTGTCCCTGTACTCACTCCATTAGTAGTGGCAGCACTTTGCCATGTCATTTTACTAATTGAACCGTCATAGTAACGTCCGTCTTCGTGGTAATCAACTCGGTACGAAAACAGTTTATCCGCACTCGTTTGTGGATTCCCATTAGCATCTAAATTAACCCCTCGAAGCTGATTTCTCACGTTGTAAGTATAGCCAATCTCTTGCAAGGCAGGTTTATTGGTACTCCCCAAACTACTCATTTGAAGTTTAGCGTTACTCAAAAACTTTAGCACTCCTGCATCGTACAAAGTTCCTACCGCTACGGTCGTACTGGCTGGTATCGTTACCGTATCACCCTTACTAATCACCACGTAACTGCTACTGCTGGGCAAGGTATTATTTTGCCAAATCGTAGCCGTCGTCCAATTACCCGTTGCCTTTGATACTTTCAGGTTCGCTTGCGGCTGAATGTACTTAGTCTTCACCCTGCCAATGTTGTCGTATAAAAGCGAACTCATGAGCAAACGGGGTACTTTGGCGGTACTGCCTTCACTCAAAGTATAATAACTATCTCGTAACCTACCCACGTGGTCATAAAACTGCTCAGTTGTTCGGGTATAGTCACTTGCTCCACTTTTGCGATAAATCATCCGATTTTTTAAGGATTCTCCCACAAAATTATACTGCATATCACTTTGGTTACGAGCATATAAATCTTGGTAGGAAATAGTCTGTATCGGTCGATTTTTATCATCGTAATATACGCTTTCGGGAAACCAGAAATTACCAAAATTATCAATCTTGTGTAAACTCCCCGTCATTAGTCCCTTGGCATTGGTAGCCGAATAAGCCGAACCGTTATAAGGATTCGTTTTAAAATCATAATCACTGATTTGTCCCGAATTAGCATCATTGTATCGCCACGCATAATCATCATAATACATCACTGATTTCAAACTGGCAACCGTGATGTACCCTCTTAGGACACTGGGAAAACTGCGGTTGGTATAACCCTGCACATTCCCCGAAGCTGTACTCCGCTCTTCAAACTGACTATTATCGGTGAACCCATCAAATAAATTCTGTAAGTATGCCCGTGTATAAGTGGCAGGTAGAACCATCTGCCCCGAGCGTATCGAACGCCCTTGACCGTCTCTTTGAATGTAATTCCACGTATTATTTTTCGCTAATTCATCATCGTCTTGACTTAGAACGGCTTGATTAAGCCTACTAAAAATCGTTCTGCTCCAACCCACACCAGGCTTATGAGACTGGTAAACCCGTCCCCGTCCATCGTAGTGCAGAGCGTACACATTTTCATTAAATTCAGACCACGTTTCTATATCCAGCGTTCCCGAGGTAGGTAAAGCCTGATAGGCTTTGGGCATTAGCGTATAACGCAGTCGCCCCGCATCATCGTAAATATGATAGACCGTTAAATAATTGGTAGCATCTACTTGCACATCTCGCTCAATGACATTTCCCAATTTATCTTTGTACTCAATGACCCGACTTCCTCTTTCATCAATCGTGGTGAGTTTAGATAATTCATACGTGGAGTACGTCCCAATGTAAGCCACATTATCATTATAGGCTAAACGAACCCGTCTAATACCCGTTGCCGTCTCGTAACGGTTCTCCACGTATTTATTGTTATCTCGCCAAGCCTTCCCCGTTCCGTACTGTTTGAAAACTCGGCTCAAAGGGGATGATTCGTATTCAAAAACCTCCGTATAGGGTTTGGTATCCCCGTAAAAACTTCGGGCAATACGCTTAACGGTGGCAGTATCAAGTAAACTGCCGTCCGATTGGCTACTCTCCACCGACAACCATGATTTAGTGGGACGAGAAAACTTATCGTATTCTACCACGCCCGATACCATGTCTCGCTCATTGGGAGAAGCTCGGTAGCCTATCTGCTCGACAACCCTTCCACTTCCATCCGTGTAGGTGACCGATATAGCACAATCCGTATGGCTAAGGGTTAAGGGACTACTACTGGCGATTCTCGGAACTCGGGTAATGATACGATTATAGGCAGTATTCGTATTTAATAAAGGGTCGCTGTCGGCTTGTCCTCGATAAACGTATTGCAAGTGTTTGAGTACCTTCCCATCTTTATCCAGTAGTTGTTTGAGCTTCCCATCGGCATAATATTCCGAGCGGACCTCTAAGCCATTAATTCCCGTCTGCTTACTGACTCCGTAAAGGATATTAGCATACTGCGTACTGGTAGTCTGCTCAGATAATTCACCGACGTTGCTGGTTTGGCTGATGGGTAAAGTAGGATAGACAGCATCGTAATTGACTTTGGAACGGGTAAAGAAACGACCTACACTTTGTTGGGGCAAGCCAATATCCGTGTACGATTCGATGGTGGATTTCAAATCATAATCCCCATCTTTCACCAAAACGTTCACACTACTCACATAAGTAGCTTCCGTAAAAGAACTTCGGGGGACATTCTCCAAAACAAAGGAGGATTTTGCCATCCCTGACTTGCGACCTACCGAATCACTCCCGTAGTAACTTTGGTAGCTCGCTCCCACCACAAAAGTATTCCCAAAGAAACTTTTCTTACGGGTGATGCTCTCTATCACTGCGGTATAAATATGCTTCTGCTGGAGTGCCAATACGCCCAAGCCTTCATCCGTTAGAGGGGGAAGAAAACCCGATAAATCAAAATCAGGAGCGTATTTAACCGAGTTCTCAATCCGATTACCGTAAGAATCCGTTCGGGTAGTCTTGATAACTTGATTGTGTTTAGCCCCCGTGGGATATTGATAAGATACCACATCCACGATGGGATTACTTCCGTCTTGGCTGTAGGTCTTGGTCGTATCTGAAATCAGACGGTAGGTTGTATAAAATTCAGCGTAACTATTCTCAAAATTATAGTTTTCTCCCACCAAGCGGAAAGAACGATAATTGGATTGGTAATTATCGGGAATGGGAACTTGTAATTGGTCCTCACTATAAACATTTCTTTTGAACGATAGCAATTGATTGGCTTTACCATAAATACCCACGCCAAGAGGGACACCCACCGTATTTTCATGGTAGGGATTCCACTTCCAAGGACGAACGTATCGGAAGGTATCACAAACCGTAACGGGGTTGGGAAAGGAGGGAACTTCGTAACATAAATACGTCTTCTCAATCAGATTAATTTCGTTTAAAGGTTGCAAGAAATCAGATACCGTATAACCCAAAGTATCGCTTTCATCGCCCGAAAGTATCGTTTCTTTCACTCGACTGTAACCCACCGCTGGGCGACCACTTTCCCCCAAAAGTTGTTGGTATAATCCCGAATACCAATATTGATTAGCCGAGGACGAGAAATTAGTTTTACTATCAAAATGATACACGGGCTTTAAGCATAAAAAACCCGAAGATTGTCCATTGGCTTGTTTATACTCGTAACGTTTGACCGTTTTTAGTCCACTAATTGAATCGGCAAACGTAATCTTTTTGATGCGACTGCCGCCAATAAGGGGGCTATAATTACGAGCATCATTATTTTCGTATTCCAACATCGTGCTACCACCCGTGGAATGACTGATTGCCGATAAAGTACCGTACTGTGACCAACCAACCGTTGCCGTTCTATCGGCGTACTGGTTATTGGTACAGGAGCGAAAAGCATCTTCCCCAATCATCGTACTGGCTCCTAAAACCCCGTTCAAATAGCCCCAGTGGTCAATCCCCTGCGTAAAACGAGAAGGCAAAGGAAAGGAATCATCAAAATATTGAAAGGTATATTTATTCCCGTCGGGTTCTTCGATGCTTCGGAGTTTGAATCTCCGTTGGTGAGTATAACCCACGGTATTGTAGGAATACCCGAAGGGGGCAATATTGGAAGGGTCTGTCCCAAAATTATAGTCATACTTAAACTTCCATTCGTACACTTTCGTGGGGGCATCTTTAGCATAAACCGTTATTTTATGCAAGGCTCGGGTATTGGCTCCGCCCGAAGCGGTATTCGGATAGCGACTGTAATTGTCAATATCCCGACGAGAAGGATAAGTACTATTGAGATACCAGTACGTACTACCATCTTCGTTAATATCTTGGGACCAACCACCCTGATTGATTTCTACTACGTGGGTCGAATTACTAATTTTATACAAGGTATGACTACCCACAAAGACCTTGTTGATTTTCTTATCAATCCCATTGAAAGTGCAATTATTAGTAATGGCTTGCTGCTCGGCTACTCTAAAAAAACTGTATTGATTGTAGTGATAATCAAAGGTCGTTTGGTGTCCAAAAGCCGTTTCTATCTTAGTCAAATACCACGCACTGGTCACCTGCTCTGCCGTCAAATATTTAGAAAAATTACTCGTTCCGAAACGAGCTGAACCGTTGGTGGCTTCTTCGGCTTCCATCTCAAAACTACTTTCGGTTTCTTGTCCACTGCCAGCGAACACATACGTACTCCCGTCGGGCATCCGCACTCGCCAATTGGTGAATATGCCCACCACATCGCCCACGTTAAAACGCTCCTGCCAAGTAACGGAAACCTCAATGTCTGCTTCAGGATAAAAATGTGCCTTTTTTTGAGCATCAAAACTAAACTTATAACTCTGTCCGTTGATATTGAGAAAGAATAAATCGGGTTGTCCATCATTTTCAATATTATTATCCGCCTTTAAACCGTGCTGATAAAAACCCTTACGGGCAGTTTTATCGAAATTGGATTCCAAACTGTATTTCCCCTCATCGGGTATCCCTCTCACTATGCGGCTAATCTGGGGGAGACTAAAATTCCAATTAATCCCCGTCCACGAAGAAACGTCTTGTCCTTTCATACCCGTAGCATTATACGAAAGTGAGAGCGGAACACTCGCTCCCCCAGGTTCTGAAAGCGTATAAATAGGAAAACCAATCAGGGGTGTTCCCAAATACAAATTCACGGGAATATCTTGAAAACGGTTAGTTAATTTAACTTCGGGAGGAGCTTCAGGCGTTTGTCCTGCGGGCGTTCCGCCTGCCACCGAGGGGGCTACTAAAACGGGGGAAGTGTCTTGTTTCTTAGGAGCTTCTTTTAGTTCGGTAGGTTTTTCTAAGGGTTGTTCTTTGAACTTAGGCTCGGATTCGGTCGTTTCTTGGGCAAAATTACGGAAACTCACGCTCAGTAACACCAAGCATACAAGGATAGATAATCTTATTTTCATGGACGGTTTAATCAATAGCCTCTCATAATAGGGGGGCGGTGAACATTTTTTTTCAATAATGAATTAACAAGGGTGTGGCTGCTTGAAATCTGCCACAAAGAAAACACTTCTCATCCGTTGGTCTTAGCGTAGAATTACCTAATTTTCTACGATGAATCTCTTTTTGTCTCGTTTAGTGCTAATTATTTTATTACTTCGCTCATTTCTTGTAACATACTCCTCCCAAAGAAACCGTATTAAAGGGCGTGGGAGCGAAACTATTCGATTGTAGTAATACGTGGGTTGCTCCCTTGCTGGCGGCTTCTTTTTTGAGCTTCTCAATCGCTTCTTTCCGTAAGCGTTCCTCCTTCCCATACGCTCGGCTGGCGGATGCCGAAATCTCCCCCACTCGGGTCAAGCCCTTGACTTCCTCAAAAGCATTGGTCACAATTACCTGCTCCCATGATACCGTACTGACATTGGATTTTACACTGCTGGTAGTGGGGGTAGTGCTACTTGTGGCAACTGGAACTGAGGTTGCGGTACTGCTGGGTTTAAGGGCTGCCGATAAAATGGGAGTGCCTCCTTGTGTCGGATTCATAATCATTTCTTTTACCACTCCGTCATTCACTTTGGCGGCTTTTAGCTTAATTAAGGATTCTGAATCTACTGTAAATTGATGGGGTGTCTTACTTATCTTTTCTTTTAGAAGGGCGGTGGAAATGTCTGACTCTGACAGTTTTATCACATCTTGATTGGTCATGGTTTCCATAGGGGGCGATGCCAAAAACATCGCTCTGACCACTTTATCCGAAATCTTCCCTGCTTTCAGGTCAATCAAGCCCTGAGCCGTTAAATCAAATTGGCACTTACTCGCTGAGATTTTTGCCAATATAATATCTTGGGATATTTTGGAAGCCTGTAAATGGAGTATTTCCTTGTTACTCAATGACTCTTGGGCATAAGTGAGTGAACTAACGAGAACGAAAAGAGAAAGTAACAGGGCGGTTTTTTGGGCAATTTTCATGTAAAAATTTGATTGGTTGGTTTTAATTTTGATGGTAAGTAGCTGAAATAAAGTCCATTTATTTTCAGATTATTTACTTCTTGATAGTTCCGATGTAGGGCTTAGTATGATTTAATGCAAGAATGAATTTTATAAACTTTCCTTCTTTCTCCACTATTTCAAATTTTATCTCTGGCTTAACCGTTGTACGGCTTACTAAAATCCCCTCTTTGAGTTGGCAGTTTTGACGGGCATTCACATAATTTTCAATTTTCTTGTCAATTTTTTTCCCGTAAAAGGAGTCGATAAGCCACTCTACATGATGAGTACTTGTTACTAAGTAGGGGTACTCGGGGTCATTTTCATCAATCGTTACATCAATGGATTCATACGATGTATTGATGTCGGTTTTATTCAATGTTGTCTGATAATGCCCTAAGAATTTGGCATCGTCTCGGGTTTTGTCTTGGCAAGAACTCATTACTAAAAGAACCATTAAGAAAGAAATTGGTAAAACTTGTCTTTTCATTTTTATAAGTAGTTGATTGTTAAATTGATTAAAGACGATTAGACATTCATTAAACCCTAACGGGAATGAACGCAAAATGGAGATGGCTAAAAACTGAATGGAATTTTCTGAAAGATTATTCAGAATAATGAGTAGTAAGACGCTGAGGCATCAAAAAAGCGTGAACGTAAACTCATACTTTGTAACCGAGGCTCTGGTAAACCAACTTAACAAAATAAAGTTACGCCACGCTTTTCAACGTGGCGTTTAAACTTTATGCCTGTTAAGTAAAATTGAAAATTTACCAGATTTTCGGTTACAGGATTTTCAGTAAAAACGCAATCTATATGTTAATTAAACTATCGCTTTGTTATTTTTTTCTATCGTTTATTTTTTTGCAATGTTACAAACCTTTTACTTATTTTCAAATTATTTGGGTTAATTGCCGAATTCTTTACAGCTTCCTTCCACCACCTTGCCTCGGAAAAAATGTAATCTTTTCTACCTGTTCTTGCCTTTTTTGCTCTTCCAATAGCTTTTGCTGCTGGAGGGCTTCCCGCTCCTGTCGCTCCGCTAATTCCTTATTTCGCTGTTTTTCTTGGGCTTCCATCATGCGTTGCTGTTCTTCAATACCTTGTTGAAGCACTAATTTTTGCATGATTTCTCGCTCCTGCTCTCGGCTCAATCGACCTGCTTCAATTCGACTTTCTACCTCACTTTTCTTATACCCTTCCCCTAAATCCTTACTCCCAATCTTTACCCCTTTTCCGTTGGTGTAACCCAACCCAAAACCCGTTTGAACCTTATATCCTTTGCTTTCCATTTCCTTTTTAAAGCCCCTAAAATCATCGTTGTTCAAAATCGCACCGTCTATATCCTGCCGCAAAGAACCTAAATAAGGATTCTGACTTACGAAACTTTCGTCCTTGCCTGTCTGTTTTAATCGCTCTCTTGATTTACCCACTACCCGACGTAAACCGTATTTGACTTCCATTTTCCTCGAAAATTCATTGACTCTGCGTTTACTAAAACCATCGTCCCACGTCTTCCCATCAAAACCGATTCGATTCACCACAAAATGAAAATGCTCGTGGGCTTTATCATCGTGACGATGGACACAATATTGGTTTTGTGCAAATCCCATGTATTCCGCAAACTCCAAAAGAATACTTAATTTCTGCTCTTCGCTCAGCTTTCCCCTATCCTCGGGAGCAAAGTTCAAAGAGGGCGTATAAGCACACTTCTTTAACTTAGGATTCATCTCCTGCTTATAATTTTCCATCTGCTCTCCAATATCCTTGCTATCATAACCGCAACATTGAGAATAATACAACTCTCCCTTCGGAATATAAGGGCGGTTCTCCGCCTCGGCTGCTGCCATCCTCTGTCTCATCTCCGCTCTCGAACCGTGTTCATTGTACAGGGCACTACCCATATAACTCTGACTAACACCTGAATTGATTATCATATTTTTTCCTTGATTGCTTCGCAAAGGGCTTCTATTTTTTCACTCAGTAAAAACACTTGCCGTTGTTCGGAGTGAAGCAAAAAACCTATCGAATTACGCTTCTTGGTCAATTGATTTAAATTGTTCCCTACATGAATTAGGCTCTGTCGTAAAAATCGTAAAGTGGCAGTTAATTCACTATCTTCTATTTTTTGCTCTACTGCTTTTTCCACCAGTTCCGAACTGGCATTTAAGCCCAAATTCAGCAAATAAGTACTTAACTTTTGCTGACCATTCGCCTTGGCTTTTGATGCTAAAATTTGCTTATCTTTCTGACTTACCCGAAACTGTATTTGGGTCGTCTTGGGATTGTTCTTATCCTGAGGATGCAGAACTTCCCCTTTACCAGTAACCTTAACCGATACCTTTTTTTCTTTCATACTATTATCTTTTTTGTAGTACTGCACCACTAACCGCCAAGTCAAAGATTAGCCCTCTCTAACACGACCTTAACAGAGTAACTAATCACATTTTTTTTCCCTTTTTTTCGTTGCGATGCCCCTGACGTAGGCGGGGCAAGCTACGAAAAAAACAAGGGGTAGCCACATGACCATAGGGAGGGTGGCGGGTCGAAACGGAAGAACAAAAGGCTCGTTAGAGTATTTTGTTATGACGTTTTGACACACCTTGTTCTTTTTTTCAAAAAGATAAATAAATCTACTAAACGCTTTCCATTCCACCAAACTTTTCCTTAATTAATATTTTATCCGCTATTCGTCCTTTTTTCAAAAAAATAGCTCGCTATTTTTGCCGTTTTTAGAATTCTTTTCCGTACCTTCGTTCATAGAAAAACCTGTTTTATTCCCTTAATTAAGTGATTTTTATAAAATTTTCTTAATTAAAAAAAACAGGAAAACAAAAGGCTCAATGTTAGTTAAAATAAATAGTGTTTTTTATGAATAATACGCATTAAATTAGCACTATATCTGCACTAAGTTATCAAATAAGGATTGTTAATTACTTTTTGCCTGAATTAACCCATTGATGAAAGTAGAATTTACCAAGGATATGCTCAAAGAGGCTTTTCTCAATAATAAGAGAAAACGGAACTTCATGCTCTTTAAAGTCTATGAATCCATTTTCACTTATGACCATACTGCCGAGTTTATCGCTGCTTTTATTTCCAAAGATTTAGGAATTCCCATTTCTAAATCTACCATTGACATGACTCGCATTAGGGTCGCTAAAAAAATTAAATCCGCTAAAATCGCCCCTAAAAAAGTGAAAACTAAATCCAATAAATTGAATACGACCGTCAAAAATAAGAAAGAAGAAATAGTGCAAAAGGAGGAAAATATAGGAAGCTCCGCTTCGGAAATTAACCCTCCCATTCCTACTGAAAATAAGACCATTTTGGAAAATGTTGAAGCGGTAAATTCAGGATTTGAAAAAACTACTTGGAAAGAATTTCAAAGGCAAGACACCTCGGATTTAGGATTTTAACAGCTTCCTGTAACAGACTGTTTTTTCAATCTGTTCTATTGTTTTTTTGAAGATAGTATGAGAAATACTCGATACATTTATTGTCAAGTCCAAGGGAAGGGAGGAGCTGGAAAATCATTTTTGACCTATCTCTTGGGATTAAAATATTGCCTCGATGAAAGTACCCTTTTCATTGATGCTGATTTCAATAGTAAAACTTCTTCAACTCAAAATCTACGGTTCATCCCTCCGAAAAATAAGATAGAGAGAGTCGTATTTTTTAACATCTTGGATGAACAAAAAAATATTGAACGAAAACTATTTGTGAAAATGCTCAATCGTTTTGGCGAAAAGAACTTTACGTTTGATAGGGTGTTTATTGATTTTGGCACATTGGAATCTGACCAATTTTTAGAATTATTTATCTCCCTTTTTCAACCTGGGGAATTACACCAATTGGAGAAAGAGTTGAACTTGAAATTTATCTTCCAAGTGGTCATTGCTGGTAATACTAATTTCTTGGCGTGTATGAGCTATCTTGAAAAAGTACAACAAATATTTGGCGAACATCACGATATTATTGTTTACCCAAATCTCGAAAAATTTAATCAGTCAGACAAACAACTCGAACACATAAAGAGCTATGCCCAAAGATTTAAGCTGCCTTGTAAACCCTTCGGAGATTTTGGCAATGGCTCAGAAACGGAAAACGATGTTCGCTTGATGATGCAACAGGGAAAAGCCCTTGATGATTTTCCCGATATGATTACCCAATGGACGGTTGAACAAGAAATACAAAAGCTGTGAATCCTTTATCTTGGATGTTAAATCCATAAACAATCTTTAATCTATGAACTCAGCACCGAAAGAATTATCCGAAGACGATTTCAAAAAATTGCAAGGGCAGTATCAGGCTCAATATGGTATCAACATGAACAAGCAAGTTGTTTTACTTTTTGAAATGCAAAAAGCCGCTCACCTACAAGAAATCAATTTGATTCAATCTTTGTATCAACAACAAAAGCAGGAAAATGCTACCATGCACCAAAAGCAAATGGAGCTACTAAACCAAAAAACTAATCAGGATAAACAACAACACGAAAAATATATAGAGGGCATTGATAAGGCGGTTCTCGCCATCGGTAAACAAAAGGGAGCTATCATTACGGATAATCCCAAAGTAGTGCTTCAACACAACCTTTCAAAATATGGTATTATTTGTTCATTTCTGTTGTTGTGTGTAGGGGCTTTTTTCTACGCTTTCTATTACAAACCGCTGGAAAAATATAAGAAAGAAGCCAATCTCTCCATCCAATATCCAGCAATTGTTAATTATAAAATCTTAGCAAAAGAAGGTGAAATTCAGGTCAGTCCAAATGGTAGAAAATTCTTAGTGCTTACGCTCCCCCAAAAAGGAGCAAAAGCTCTGGCAGGAAAAAATTATGAGTATGACCAAAAAAAGAAAAGAATATTAGTTCCTTTAAATGCTAACAAATAAACTTTAGCAAAATGCTGAATAAAACTTAATTTTCAACAATAACTTAACTTAATCCCATGAAACAACTCCTAAAAACATCACAAGGACAAAAAGACCTTGGAATTTCCTTACTTGCTTTGTGCATCGCTGGCGTAGTAGCTCTCCAAGCTCCGCTAATGGTCAGTAGAATAATTATGTGCCTCGTCATTGCCTCCGTGGGAATCATCGGAGCGGTGAAAGTCCACCGCAAAATGAAAAGTGGAGCTGCTGATTTACAAGCTACGGCAATGAATTGGTTTGGAAGTTTTTTAGTGCTGATGATGGCTAATACGATTCTTTTTTCAGTATTTGTAAAGTAGAATACTTAGGAGTAATAAAACGCTGAAATTCGCCTGAAAACTAAATTTTTAGTTTTCAGGCGAAACTTATTTTAAGGGGTCTTAAATCGTTTAAAATTTATCGAAACATACAATCATACCAGAAACGAACAAAAAGCCTTTAAATGCTAAAGAAAAAGCCTAAAAAAGAGATAAAAATCTGAGAGCTTTGAAACCAATTGAAAACTTAGCAAAAAACGACTTAAACACTATTATTTTTAGTAATTATTCACACATTTTCAACATTTTTTTAAGAACATCAAAAATTTTGTTAATTTTTTTATTTTTTTAAAAAAATTCAATTATATTAATCAATGATTTGACTCCTCCAAAAAATTCATTAAAATTTAACTTATTAGTAATCAGGTATTTGTCTTAATAAATTAGCATTAAACTACGAGAAATTGTTCCTCTAACTACGAGAAATTGTTCCTAAACTACGAGAAATTGTTCCTCGTGTTTTTCATAAGTAACTGATATTTAGACAGTTGGTTATTTATAAAAAATACGATTTATCCACAACTACGAGAAATTGTTCCTCCAACTACGAGAAATTGTTCCTTAAATATGATTTAACTACGAGAAATTGTTCCTCAAGGTATGATTAACTACGAGAAATTGTTCCTTTTGCTACGAGGATTAATTACGAGCATCTCTTTTTATTCTCGTAATTAATTTATACATTTGCGAAACGTATATTTTTATGGATAATCAATTAATACTTGTTAGACAGCATAACCATATGACGGAAGCTCGTTATGAGCTTTCCGAAACTGCCATTAATATTCTACTAATGGTTATTTCCAAAGTACGTCAAGATGATGATTTGGACAAAGAGTATGTTATCTCTATTGCTGACCTAACCACTCGGATGGGAGTTTCAAAGATAATACACACACGATTTGAAGATGCTTGCGAACAGCTAATGAAGTCAATCATCACAGTAAAAAATATAAACAAAACAGATGCAAATAGTTTTTTAAAGGTCGCATTTGCTTCATCAGTGCTTTATGAAAAGGGGGTTGCTAAGATTGAAATTTCAAAGAAAATTCGTCCATATTATGGTTATCTTAAAGAGAGGTTTACTGAATTTGAGTTAAACATTGCTTTGGGCTTGACAGGAAAGTATGCAAAACGAATGTATCAGTTAATTAGTGAGTATAAAAATTTAGTAAATCAATCTTTTGATAAAAGTGTTGATGAATTGAAAATAATGCTTGGTATAATTGACGAGCAAACGGGAAAAGATTTATATAAAAATTATGCAGATTTTGAAAAGAATGTGTTGAAACCTGCTGAAAAAGAAATTAATAGTAAGGCAAATTTAAAATTCACATACAAGGCTGTAAAAATTGGGAGAAAGGTTGCAAAAATTGAATTTAGTATTGATTATAATCAAGCTCTCGACAAAACGAAACAAATTAGTGAACGTTCTGGTGGCAACTTTAACGCTTATGAGTATCTCTTGAATGTGCTTAAATTAAGCCCATTCCAAATCGAAAAAATAATAAAGAATCATTCGATTGATGATATTAGAGAAAAATCCATAAAAATTATTAAGCAAAATGACAAAAAGCCAATTACAAACATAGGAGGATATGCAGCAAAAGTTTTCGGCTTAACAAATGACAAAAAATAGAGTAACCCTATTCTTGACTTAACGTTTTTTAAATTTGTCTCTATATTCATCAGGACGTGGAGTAATCTTTTTATCTTCTAAATACTCGGAAATAGCTGTTTCAAGACACTCTTGCTGAGTAAACATTAGATTTCCGCCAATTTTAACTGTATAAACATAGTCTTTTATTTTCTCTAAAATAGAATCACTAATTAAAAAAGTATGTCTTTTTAATGTAGATTCCTCTTTATCAGTTTTTTTATTCTCAAAGTTAGTAGATGGTTTTCCTACATTAATTTCGTCCAAAAGAGTACGCTTGTGTGCAGGTTTTTCTTCTGCAATACTTCCTAAGCCAGTACCGCTAAAATTTTTCTTTGCCATATCTATTTTGTTAATATCTCTTGTGTTAAATTCAAATAATCTTCTGCTCCGTTACTATCGGGGGCATATCTAAAAATGTCTTCATTTGCGTGTGGACTTTCTCTTAGAGCAACATTTTCTCGTATATACGTTTTTAGAACGGTATCGCCATAAGTTTTTCTTATATATTCTTCCACATCTCTATTAAGTATTTTATGGTGATTATGTCTTGTAAAAAAAATTCCTTTGACTGCTAAGACAGGATTTATTTCGTTTACAGCCTTTACCATTTCAAAAACCTTTGCGAGTCCTTCAATCGAATATTTCTGAGCTTCAACAGGAATATAAATATCGTCTGCAAACGCAAAAGCGTTGATTGTTACTAATCCAAGCATTGGAGGGCAATCTAAAATGATGTAATCGCTTTTAAGTTTCAATGACTCTAATGCTTTCTTTAAAATAAATTCCCTCTGAATTTTATCCTGAGCATTTTTATCAAAATTTGACAAAGAGCCATCTCCTGCCACCAATACTAAGTTTTTAGTAACAGGATATGCGTGTATTGGTTGTTCATGGAATAACAAACCATTGATAGTAAAATCAGGGTTCTCAATTCCCAAACCTTGTGTCATATTACCCTGAGAATCTAAATCTATTAAAATAACCCTTTTACCCTGACGAGCTAAGGCAGCACCTACATTAACTGCGGATGTAGTTTTCCCTACTCCGCCTTTTTGGTTTGAAAACGCTATTACTTTCATTGAAAACTACATTTATTGTATTACAAAATAATATAGTATTAACTATAATTACAAATATTACTTAATTAATATTTGTAATACTATATTATTAAGTAATATTCGTTAAATTTATTTTATAAAAACTACATTGTAATACTTGTAACTTTGTTTAAAAATAATTTTAATACTTGTAATATTATATTAATATTTTTTGAATTAATAGGCATTATTAATACTTGCAATATAGTTAATACTATAAATAATTTACATAAAATATTATTTTAATTAATACTTGTAATATTAATAATATTAGAAATACTTGTAATACTATTTGTTACAAAATAATTTGTAATGTACTTTACAAAGTAACAAGATATTAGTAGCTAAAAACAATTACTTACAGTAAATCTATTTTTATTAACAGTCTTACTCTACGGCTTTATTAAAGAAAAGTGCGACTTTCACCACGACTTCCGTAAAATATTTTTTCCTGACTGTATTTCAAATAAATGATTCTTATCCTGAATTGATTTCAAATAAACGATTCTCAGCGTTTTCATTTTTGCAGTATGTTGTCCACTCAAATTTGGGGCAAACTTCCCATCAAACACTCTTAAATTACTATCAGTTACTTACATTTGAAAAAATCAAGGTTTTTCTCAATATAATTCAAAGTAACTCACTGTATATCAATTCTTTAAAATGATACTATAACACATTTACCTATTTTGTCTTGCCCCATTTATATAGCTATATGCTTTATATAGCTACTTGATTGTGTTGTAATTCCTTAATTAAGGGATTGGCGTGGAACACTTTGATTGATAGGCAGTATTTATGTCATTTTGTCAGTAAATACATTTTTGCTACTCCATTTTTTATAGTGCTTGTCCTTAATTAACAGTTATAATGTATTTTCCTACACCCTTCTTCTCACATCAATTTTAATTAAACGATTCTCAGGGCGTTCATTTTTCCAATAAATCTTCTAAAATCGCTGTCATTTTGCTCCAAATGGCATTTTTGTAATGAATTTAGGGTGCTTTATTATTAAACTCTCATTTCCATTTTTTAAAGTACAAAAGGGGCAATGAACCAATTGAGGGCTTTTCCTTCAAAGTTCACAATTGAGACTCTCATTACAAATGGGCTGAGGGGAGCGGTTTCACCCTAAAACATTAAATATTACTGATACTTTACTCATTTTAAACGGTAATTGTAAACCGTCCCATAAGCAACTCCCAAAGTCTTTGAGATTTTATTCATGGATAATCCTTCTCGTTGCAGTTCTATAATTTTTGCTTGAAGCTCCTTGGTAATCGGTGGACGGGCAATGTGTTTTCCTTGTGCTTTGGCTCTTGCCATACCCGCTTTGACTCTTTGACTTATCAACGAGCTTTCAAACTGTGCCAGTGATGCCATCACATGAAATATCAACTCGCCTGTGGGCGTGGTTGTATCAATATTCTCCTGATAGGAAATAAAATCAATGCCTAAACTTTGAAATTCTTTCAAGGCATTCACTAACGCCTGAGTGGAGCGAGCAAAGCGGTCA